>DASUAS010000412.1:0-8014 GCA_035763625.1 Acidimicrobiia bacterium | reverse complement strand
GTGAGCCCGTCGGGCACGCCGCGGGTGTCGCCGAGCAGGAATCCGGCCAGGAGCGCGCGGTCGACCGGCTGCATCTGGGCCGAACCATCGAGCACCAGCCCCCGCATCCCGTTGGCGAGACGATCGAGCGGTGCCCGCGCGCGTCCGACGCCGACGAGCTCGGTGGCGTGCACCTCCCCAACGGCGTGCTTCCACCGCCACCGCAGGTCGAAGCCTTCGAGCTCGCTGCACCAGCCGCGCAGCACCACCGATTCACCGGCCGAGAGGATGCGCAGGTGGTCGGCGAGGTCGCCCGATGCGTGCACGACCACGCGTCGTCCTCCGGCGGGCCGCCCGTCGAACGAGTCGACGCGCGCGAGCACACTGGCGTCGAATCGGCTGGCGTCGGGATCGTCGACCAAGGTCGCGGAGACGCGGACATCGGCGTGGTGTGCGATGGCATCGGTGAGCGGTGACACTGCCAGGCCGTCGAGCGCGCGTTGCATCACCGCGACACCGAGCAACCCGAACGCGACCGCCGCGATGACGGTGCGCGACACCGGTGCGCGTACGAGGGCCGCGAGCACGACACCGACGGCGCCCGCGACCAGCACCCCGCCGGCCGCGGCGGGCCCGGCCGCTTCGCCGGCGAGGATCCCGCCCACGAGCGCGCCCAGCACCACCAGTGGCGCGACCGGCAGCGCGGGGGCCGCGACCACCGGACGTCAGACGGTGACGAGGGGCGCGAGCTCGGCGAAGCGCTTGTCGCCGATGCCGTGCACGCTGCGAAGGTCGTTGACCGACGTGAAACCACCCCGCCGTTGTCGCTCGGCGATGATCGCTTCGGCATAGGTGGGCCCGATTCCGGGCAGCTCCTCCAGCTGCGCCTGCGTCGCGGTGTTGAGGTTGACCTTGCCGCCGCCGACGCCGCCCGTGCTGCCGTCGCCCGTGCCGCCGCTGGCGCTGTCGCCGATGACACCGGGATCGGACTGCCCGACCTTCGCCACGTAGACCCGCTCGCCGTCGCTGACCTTCGCCGCGAGGTTGAGGCGGTCCAGGTCGCCGTCGGGCTGCGCGCCACCCACGGCTTCGACCGCGTCGATGACGCGCGCGCCGGTGTGCAGCTCGACGACACCAGGGTGGTTGACCGCGCCGGCCACGTGCACCGCGACCGTGGCCGGCGCACCCTTCGCGCGCCCCACACCGGCACCGGCACTGGTGGGCGTCGGATCGTCGAGCGTGGTGCTCGGGGCAGTGGTGCTCACCGCCGCGGGAGCCGCGCCGGATTCGCCCGCGCTCGCGCCCCCGATCCCGATGCGGTACCAGATCACCCCGGCGACGAGGGCGACGCCGACCAGCACGACCACGCCGAAGCGGGCGTCGTGACGCCAGTCGCCGAGCCGGTCACCGATCCGTTCGGTCCAGCGCGCCAGCATGGGCTCCGACTCGCGGACGGGCCGGCGCGCTCGCCGGGGCTGCAGCCACTCGACGGGCCCGCCGTCCCGCGGCTGGACCCGGGCGGCACGCCGCGGCCGCGGTGGGTCGCGGAACTGGGCGTCCCAGAACTCCTGCTCCTCGCGGGACGGCGGTGGTGCAGGCTCCGCCATGCGGTTGACCTCCGGTGCGGCGCGTCGGGCGCGCGTGGACTCGGAGGAAGTGCCGAGGAAGGAGCGCGACGGTACCAGGCGACCCTCCGCTGGGGAAGGGCCGCCCGGTGTCGCCGAAGATCAGCTCGGCGCCTCGATCAGCCGGTGAAGCGCGGCGCGATCACCAGCGGAGCGGCCGCGGGCGCGACGGTCCAGGTGACCGTGACCTGGTTCGAGGTCTCGGTGTGCTGCTCGGTGTCGACGAACGACGCCTGCCACACGTCGGAACCGCCGACGGCGCTCGTGTAGTCGATGCTCACGTTGCCGTCGGAGTCGGTGACGCCCTGCGCGGTCCTGCCCGCGTTGGGGCCCGACACCGCGGTGAAGGTCACGGTGATCCCGTCGACGGGAAGCGCCGTCGGCTGCGGCTGCTCCTCGAGGTTCGGGTTGGTGACCGTGGCCAGCAGATGAGCGGTCTCACCGACCGGGTGGGTCTGGTCGTCCTGCAGGAGGATGTGACTGGGTGAGGTGTTCGCCCCTCGGATCAGAACGACCGGTGCGCCCGTGCTGCCGTCCTGCGCGGTGTACGGGCCGGTGACCGTGGCCGTCGCACCCACCCCGCCGGCCTGGTTGTCGGCGGCCGCGGCGTCGGTGTTGACGTCGGTGGCGATCGCGTAGACGGTGAAGTCGCTGGCCCAGGACTCGATGAAGTGGTGGACCGAGCTGCTGTAGCCGGAGAGCGACGCGTCGTCGAGACCGGCCAGGAGGGCGGCCGATCCGGTGACGTGGATCGCGTCACCGCTGTTCGAGTTGGCCGACCATCCCGGCGAGAACGCGTCGAGGACGTTCAGCCAGGCGTCGCCGTCGTAGCACGACGACGAGAAGTACAGCCCGGTGGTACCACCGCCGGCGGCGAAGGCCAGGCCCTTGGTGATCTGGAGCGTCGCGCCGGCCTCGTTGCTGCCGTTGTTGGCGTGGTAGACGGCGTCGGCGGTCGAGAAGAAGATGTTGCCGGTGACCGCCGGCACCCACGTCGACAGGTTGGCGAGCGGAGCCGCGAGCGTGACGGCCGGGTCGCCGGCGTTGTCGCACTCGTTGTCGCCGAAGACGATGGCGTCGTACTGCGCGAACTGGTCGGCGGTCATCGCCGCCCACTGCGTGTCGTCGACGACGTCGGCGCCGAGGCCGAGCGACTGAGCCTGCGTCTGCTCGTTGATGGCGGCCGACGAGGCGAAGGTCGACTCGAGGATGAGCACCTTCCCGTTGAGGGCGTGCGACGCCTTCGCCGAACCGACGACGAGCAACGCCGCGGCGAGTGCCGCGACGACGAGCACGGCCAGGACCGCGCGAGAACGACGAACTGCCAGAGTCACGGACCATGCCTCCGTGGGTCGAGGAAGAAGGTGCGATCGTATACCGGTTCGGGCAATCGGGGGCGAACCCTGGGTGCACCTGGCGGGAGCCGTCAGCCGACGACGAAGTTGACCATCCGGCCCGGCACGACGACGACCTTGCGCACGGTCGCGCCCGCGAGCAGCTCGGCGACGCGGGCGTCGGCGCGCGCGGCGGCCTCGTGGTCGGCCTCCGACGCGTCCGCGGGCACGGTCACCTTGCCCCGCACCTTGCCGTTGATCTGCACCGGCACCTCGACGGTGTCGTCGACGAGCAGACCGGCGTCGGGTTCGGGGAAGTCGGCGTACGCGAGCGATCCCGCCTTGCCGAGACGTTCCCACAGCTCCTCGGCCACGTGCGGCGTCAGCGGCGCCAACATCAGCACCATCGCGGTCACGACCTCGCGCGGCGCGCTCCCCTCCTGCTGCACCACGCGGGTGAGCCGGTTGTTGAGCTCCATCAGCGCGGCGATCGCCGTGTTGAACTCGAGCTTCGCCATGTCGTCGCGGACCTTGGCGATCGTCTTGTGCAGCTGCCGGCGCGTCTCGTCGTCCGCCGGCACGTCGGTGACGTGCAGCTCCCCGGAGTCCTCGTCGACCACGTTGCGCCAGAACCGCTGCAGGAACTTGTGCACACCGACGATGTCCTGCGTGCTCCAGGGACGGCTGGCGTCGAGCGGGCCGGTGAACATCTCGTAGAGGCGCAGGGTGTCGGCGCCGTAGTCGCGGTAGATGTCGTCGGGCGCGACCGCGTTCTTCAGGCTCTTGCCCATCTTGCCGTCGTGGCGGATCACCTCGACGCCGTCGTGGAACCACGAGCCGTCGCGCTCCTCCACCTGCGACGCCTCGACGTAGGTCCCGCGGTCGTCGGTGTACGCGGCGGCGGTGATCGTGCCCTGGTTGAAGAGCCGGTGGAACGGCTCGGGCGTCGAGACGTGCCCGAGGTCGTAGAGCACCTTGTGCCAGAAGCGCGCGTAGAGGAGGTGCAGCACCGCGTGCTCGGCGCCACCCACGTAGAGGTCGACGCCGCCGGAGCGGCCCTCGCCCATCCAGTAGCGCTCGATCCCCGGATCGACCAACGTCGCCCCGTTCGTCGGGTCGAGGTAGCGCAGGTAGTACCAACACGAGCCCGCCCATTGCGGCATGGTGTTGGTCTCGCGCCGGTACTCCCGCAACCCCTCGCCGAGGTCGAGCTGCAGGTAGACCCAATCGGTGGCGCGCGCGAGCGGCGGCTCCGGCAGCGCGCCGTCGTCCTCGGCCAGGATCAGCGGCTCGAAGTCGGTGATGTCGGGGAGCTCCACCGGCAGCATCGACTCCGGCAGCGCGTGGCCCACGCCCTCCGTGTCGTAGACGATCGGGAACGGCTCGCCCCAGTAGCGCTGGCGGCTGAACAGCCAGTCGCGCAACTTGTAGGTGACCGCGGCCTCGCCGGCGCCGATCTCTTCGAGCCAGCCGATGATGCGATCCTTGGCCGCGGCCATGTCCAAACCGTCGAGCGAGACGTCGTCGTTGCTCGACGCCATGCCGACGCCGTCGCCGGTGTAGGCCTCGGGCCACTCCGACGCAGGCGCATCGGTGTCGAGACCCCGCGCCGCGAACCACTCGTCGGGTGGACGGACGACGCCGGCGACGGGCAGGTCGAACTCGTTCGCGAACTCGAAGTCGCGCTGGTCGTGCGCGGGCACCGCCATGATCGCGCCGGTGCCGTAGCCCATCAGCACGTAGTCGGCGATGAACACCGGGACGTTCCAACCGTTGGTCGGGTTCTTGGCGAAGGCGCCGATGAAGACGCCGGTCTTCTCATGACCTTCGGCCTGTCGTTCGAGCTCCGACTTCTGGGCTGCGAACTCCCGGTAGGACGCCACCGCCTCGGGCGGCAACTTGTCGAGCCCGAACGTGGCCCGCCACTCGAACGGCGAGTCCTGAGGCCACTGGTCGGGGACGATCACGTCGACCAACGGGTGTTCGGGCGCGAGCACCATGTAGGTCGCGCCGAAGAGCGTGTCGGGACGCGTGGTGAACACGTCGATGTCGACGTTGGCGTGCTCCTCCACCGGGAACGCGACCTCGGCGCCGACGCTGCGCCCGATCCAGTTGCGCTGCATGAGCTTGATCGACTCCGGCCAGTCGAGCAGGTCGAGGTCGGCGAGCAGGCGGTCGGCGTACGTCGTGATGCGCAGCATCCACTGCGTGAGCGGCCGGCGGAACACCGGGTGGTTGCCGCGGTCGCTCCGACCTTCGGCGGTGACCTCCTCGTTCGAGAGCACGGTTCCGAGCGCGGGACACCAGTTGACGAGCGCGTCGTCCAGATAGGCGAGCCGGTACGAGTCGACGACCGCGCGCCGGGCCCCCGCGTCGAGGTCGATCCAGGCGAGCGCGTCGGGGTTGGCGTCGCTGTCGGGGGCGCGGGTGCCCTCCTCGAGCTCCTCGAGCAGCTCCTCGATGGGGCGGGCGCGATCCTGCGCGTCGTCGTACCAGGCGCCGTGGAGCCGGAGGAAGATCCACTGCGTCCAGCGGTAGTAGTCGGGGTCGGTGGTGGCGACGCTGCGCCGCGGGTCGTGGCCGAGCCCCAGCGCACGCAGCTGGCGGCGCATGTTGGCGATGTTGGCCTCGGTGGTGGCGCGGGGGTGCTGGCCGGTCTGCACCGCGTACTGCTCGGCCGGCAGCCCGAAGGCGTCGTAGCCCATCGAGTGCAGGACGTTGTGGCCCTGCATGCGCATGTACCGGGCGTACACGTCGGTGCCGATGTACCCGAGGGGGTGTCCGACGTGGAGCCCCACGCCGCTCGGGTACGGGAACATGTCGAGCACGTAGAGCTTGCGGCGGTCGGCGACGTCGGCGAAGCCGTCCGCGAGATCACCGGTGGGGTTGGGTGTCCAGAACGTGTGGGCGGCATCCCATCGGTCCTGCCACTTCGCCTCGATCTCGTTCGCGAGCGCGGCGTTGTAGCGGTACGTCGGGACGTCGGACGAGGGTCGGACCGATTCGGACATGCGGGGCGAGCGTACCGGGCCGAGATCGCGCGACCCGCGCTGGTATCGTGGCCGTCCCTCGGGGCTGTAGCTCAGTTGGTAGAGCACTTCCATGGCATGGAAGGGGTCAGGGGTTCGATTCCCCTCAGCTCCACCGCCCCATTTCTAGGCGTCTCAGGTCCTCAGCGGTTCAGGTTGGCCTTGATGGTCTCGACGTTCGACTGCTTGCAGTCGAACGTTCCGGGTTTCTTCGGGGAGACGCGTACCCATCTGCCGCGGTCGAAGCGCGTGCAGTGAAGCATGGGCTTGTGCGGCTGTCCGCGAACGAGTGTGTTCCCACCATGCCGTCGGCAGTGAATGCCGTGAGGGTCTTGTGAGCAGTCGATGGTGAGTCCCTGGGCGGAGAAGGACATGGGGTTGCAACTGTGGGGAACGCCGGTCGTGAACCTCGACAAGTCGGGAATGCCGACCGCCTGCCCGGCCTGGTCCTTGCAGTTCACGAGGTCGGTGGTGTTCGTGAGGAACAGCACCTCGGTGCCGACCCGCGCCAGGTCGTTCTGGCAGGCCTTGATGACCGCGTTGCGGGTCTCGCTCGCGGCGAGGTGGGAGTCGTAGAAATCGACGACGACCTTGCGTCCGGCGACGCCGCCACCGCCGGCCCTGCTGTTCAGGTAGTTCGCAGCTGCCTCCAGCCTGTGACGGCACCCTTGAACACGCCGGGAGCGAACGGGTTGTCGACATCAGCGACGACGGCGGAGATGATGCGCATGGTCGAACCTCTTGCCGAGTCGGGTTGCATCAGGGGCGTTGGGCCGCCGCCAGGATTCCCGAGATGCTGCTCTGGACCTGGGCCCGGACGGTGTCCTTGGGGAACTGCTCAGGCTGCATCGCGGCTGCGGTGCCGAAGGCCTCGATGACGACGCTGATCGCGTTGGCAGTCGTCGCCACAGTCGGGTCGTCGGCGTCGAGGTGAAGTTCGACGGCTGTTGCATGGCGCATTGCGTTGGCGGCTTCGCCGCTGAAGGACTCGTACACCTCGGCGAGACGGCGGCTGCCGATCGCGGCGCCGCGGAACGCGATGAGTACGAGCCAGAAGCAGCGGGTGTCTTCGTTGCCTCCGATGGACCTGGCGAATCCGTCGAGCACCTTGGTGAGGGTCACGGGCGTGTCCGCCGTGTCGACGAATGGCCAGTCGACGGCGAGCCCGCGCCAGCAGTGCTCGAGGGCGCGGACGAGGAGGTCGTCTTTGGATGCGAAGTAGTGCGAGATCAGCCCCGTGGTGCTCCCGAGCACCTCGGCGATGCGCCGCAGGCTGGCGGCTTCGAGCCCTTCGGTCGCGATGACCTCACACGCTGCCTGCGCGATCGCTTCGCGCTGCACCTCCTCGGCGGCACCGCGTGCACGGCTGCGGATCTCGGCGGACCGTGACCTCGCCTTCGCGGAGGCCGGGGTCGGCATCTCAGGCACTCACGATCCGGCTCGAGGTGCGCCGGTACCGCATGGGAAGTCCGAGCTCGGCCATGCCGGCGAAGAACTTGGCAGCCGGTACTGCTTCGGGGCTGGCGACACCGGGGGCGACGTCACCGGAGGCGACGAGTCGCGCGGCGACCACGGCGCAGAACCCGGCGACCGGTGTCGCGACGCCGACGCGATCACGAAGCTCTCCGGCGATCTCGGGGTTGGGCGCCCAGGTGTCGAGGGTCCAGACGGCGGACTCGCGCACCGCACCGTGTTCGTCGGCTCCCACCACCTCCACTTCGATCCAGAACTGGAAGGTGCCGGCGATCGCGGCGCCTGCGGTGCCGAGGCTCGCCTGCTCGGCGAGTGACGGCCCCACCGCGGCCGTCACGACCTCGATCGGTGCCACGGAAACGCCGTTGATCTCGATGGGCTCGGTCGACGTCAGACCGCTCAAGACGAGTGTGGCTGCCTCGGGTTGGATCGGGTAGTGGTACTGGACGCGCTGTACCCCGCGTCCGAGTCGGAGCGGGAGGGACCACGGCTCTTCGTGGTGGTAGGGCATCATCAACATCGTGCCGAGGTTGCCGGGGAACTCGTGCTCACGTGCCCCGGTGAACGGCTCGAC
>DASUAS010000411.1:0-10363 GCA_035763625.1 Acidimicrobiia bacterium | reverse complement strand
GGAGCGGCAGCAGATCCAACGCGACGTCGGCCAGGAGCTCTACGCCTACTTCGACGCCATCCTCGACGAACGCCTCGCCGCACCCAAGGACGACATCCTCACGCGCTTCAACACCGCCGAGATCGACGGCGAGAAGCTCACCCGCGAGGAGATCCTCGACATCTGCTTCCTGTTCTTCATCGCCGGGCTCGACACCGTCACCGACTCGCTCTCGTGCTTCTTCGCGTTCCTCGCCCAGCACGACGTCCACCGTCGCCAGATCGTCGAGCACCCCGACATCATCCCGAGTGCGGTGGAGGAGCTGCTGCGCTGGGAGACGCCGGTCCCGAACGTGCCCCGCATGGCCAAGACCGACGGGTGCCCCGTCGCCGGCCACACGATCCCCGAGGGTTCGTTCGTGCTCGTCAACGTCGGTGCGGCCAACGTCGATCCCGCCGAGTACGACGACCCCATGGACGTGCGCTTCGACCGCGAGATCAACCGTCACCTCGCGTTCGGTGGTGGCGTGCACCGCTGTCTCGGCTCGCACCTGGCCCGGCGTGAGCTGCGGGTGACGTTGCGCGAGTGGCACCGTCGCATCCCCGAGTACTCGATCAAGCCCGGCGTCGAGCTCACCTACGCGGCGGGGCTGCGGCTGGTCGAGAACCTGGAGCTGGTCTGGCCCACCCGGTGAGCGCAGAGGTCGTCGAACGGCGCTTCCAGGACACGCCCGCGCTCGAGCTGCGCAGCGGCGCGTTGCGCGCCACGTTCGTGCCCGGCGTGGGCATGACCGGTGTCTCGCTGCGACGCGACGGACGTGAGCACCTGGCACTCCCCGGCGGTGTCGCCGCGGTCAGGGCCGGCCACACCGCCGGGCTTCCGCTGCTCGCGCCGTGGGCCAACCGGTTGGCGTCGCGCCGCTACCGCGCCGCCGGCATCGACGTCGACGTCCGGGGGGCGCGCGTCCGCACCGACGACCACGGGTTGCCCATCCACGGTCTGCTCGTCGGCTGGCCCGACTGGGAGGTGACCGCGACGAGCGCGCGGCGAGACGTCGCCCGGCTCAGCGCGACCACGATCGTCGAAGCTCCTGCCTTCCCGTTCCCGCACCTGCTCGAGGTCGCGGTCGCCGCCCACGACGACCGGCTCGTCGTCGACACCACCCTCGTGCCCACGGGCGACCGGACCGTCCCCGTCGCGTTCGGATGGCACCCGTACCTGCGCCTGCCCGGTGCGCCGCGCTCGCGCTGGTCGCTGCGCCTGCCGGCGCGGGAGCACTTCGCGCTCGACGAGCGGGGCATCCCCACCGGCGCCCGCGCGCGCGAACCCGCGGAGGACGACGCCGTCGGTCGCCGCAGGTTCGACGACCTCTACGCGCTGGGTCGTGACCGTCGGCTCTCGTTCACCGACGAGGACGGCGCGTCGGTCGAGCTGCGCGGCGACGCGCGCTACCCGTACGCGCAGGTGTGGGTGCCCGCGCGGGAGCGGTTCGCCGCGCTCGAGCCCATGACCGCGCCCACGAACGCGCTGGCGGGTGGTGACCCACCCCTGGTCGAACCAGGAGACGCGTTCACCGCCCGCTTCGAACTGCGCGTCGCCTGACGGGCCAACAAGGTTGCGTCAGCAGTACGTGCAGGACACGTACGAGTGACGCAACCTCGCGTTCGGGGCGCTACTGCTGGATGCCGAGCGCCTCGGGGTCGAACTCGAGCACGAGGCGACCGGTGGTGATGGCCGACACCGTGCCGCCGTCGGTGTTGAGGTTCTCGCCCGAGATGTACGACGCGGCGTCGCTGTTGAGGAAGATCATGGGCCAGCCCTGCTCGGCCGGCTTCGAGCGCCGCCCGAGGCCCTGGGCGAAGAGGTCGATGATCTGCCCGCCGCCGGCGATGTCCTCGAACGCGGGCATCATCGGCGTGTCGGTCGGTCCGGGGCTGATGCAGTTGAGGCGGATGCCCTTGGCGTTGAGGTCCATCGCCGCCTTCATCGTCCAGATGATGAGGGCCTCCTTCGACTGCGAGTAGCCGCCGAGGATGTCGTCGGGGTGCTCCTCGCACCACGCCTTCGCCGACGCGAAGTCGGGCGTGTCGACGAGGGGCATCCACTTCTCGAGGTTGAGCAGATATCCGCTGCCGGCGGTCGACGAGATGCTGCAGATCGCACCGCCGTCGGTCATGTGCGGGACGACGCACGACGTGAGGTGCCGCGGCGCGGCGAAGTTCACCAGCATGGTGTCGACGTCGGGGAACGGCGCGCCGGGCAGGCCCGCGGCGTTGAACAGCGCGTCGATCTTCCCGCCCACCTGCTCGACGGCGGCGGCGGTGGCGTCGGGATCACGCAGGTCGACGATCTGGTGGCTGGCCACGTCGACGGGCGGGTCCTTCAGGTCGAGCACGTGGATCTCGGCGCCGAGCTGCGCGAGCCCCTCGACCGCAGCGGCGCCCATCCCGGCACCGCCGCCCCCGCTCACGACCACCCGCTTGCCTTCGTAGCTGAACGGCAGTGCCATCGCTTCCCCCTCTGAGGTCTCCGGTCGCGGGCACACTATCCCGGTCGGTGGACGACCCCCTTCGGGTCAAGTGCCAGACTCTCGCCGACGAAAGGGACCTCGTGACCACCTTCCCCGACATCGCCGACTACGCATTCCTCTCCGACTGCGAGATCAGCACGCTCATCGCGCCCGACGGCTCGGTCGAGTGGTTGTGCCTGCCGCGCCCCGACTCGCCGAGCATCTTCGGCGCGCTCCTCGATCGTTCCGCCGGCAACTTCCGCTTCGGCCCCAGCGGTCTCGAGGTGCCCAACCAACGGCGGTACGTCCCCGGCACCAACGTCCTCGAGACCACGTGGCACACACCGACCGGGTGGCTGATCGTGTGGGACCTGCTCGTCATGGGGCCCGCTCCCACCGACGAGCGTCGCGAGCGGTACCGCCGCGTTCCCGGCGACACGATGGGGCAGGGCACGCTCCTGCGCATCGCGACCTGTTGCGACGGCCGGGTCGAGGTGCAGGCCAACTGCCTCCCGCAGTTCGACTACGGGCGTCAGAGCGGGGAGTGGAGCTACGACGACGGTGGCTACGAGCGGGTCACCGTGCGGTGCGGCGACCTCGCCCTCGACCTCACGGGCAGCATGCGCCTCGGCATCCTCGGGCCGCGCACCTACGGCCGCACCACGCTCGAGGAGGGCGAGTCGGCCTGGCTGGCGCTGTCGTGGGAGGGTGACGCGCCCACCACCTTGGAGGAGGCCCAGGCGCAGCGCGACGCCACCGAGAAGTACTGGCGCGACTGGCTGGCGTTGGCGAAGATCCACGACCACGCCTGGCGTCCGTACATCGAGCGCAGCGCGCTGGCGTTGAAGTCGCTGAGCTACGCGCCGACGGGGGCGATCATGGCTGCGGGGACCACCTCGCTCCCGGAGACCCCTGGTGGCGAGCGCAACTGGGATTACCGCTACACGTGGATCCGCGACACCGCGTTCATGCTGCGTGCGCTGCACGACCTCGGCTTCGAGTGGGAGGCGTTCGAGTACTTCGCCTTCATGCTCGAGACGCTGGCTTCCGAGATGGTGTCGGGGAAGCCGGACCTCCAGATCATGTACGGCATCGGTGGCGAGAGCGACCTCACCGAGCACACGCTCGACCACCTCGCCGGCTACCGCGGCTCGCGACCGGTGCGCGTCGGCAACGGCGCCTTCGACCAGCACCAGCACGATGTGTGGGGGATGCTGCTCGACGCGGTCAATTCCTTCCAGCGGCGTGGTGGCCAGATCCCCGCGAACGTGTGGGAGGGGCTCTGCTACATGGTCGAGCAGGCGATCGAGCGCTTCGCGGATCCCGACCAGGGGATCTGGGAGATGCGGGGCGAGCCGCAGCACTTCGTGGCGTCGAAGGTGATGTGCTGGGTCGCCGTCGACCGAGGCCTCGTCATCGCACGCGAGCGCGACGACACCGACGAGGTCGAGCGATGGGAAGCCGCGGCGGAGAAGATGAAGGCCGAGATCCTCGATCGCGGCACCGACGACCGCGGTGTGTTCACACAGTCCTACGACTCCAAGGCGCTCGACGCGTCGAACCTGCTCATCCCCATCATGGGGTTCCTGCCCGGCGACGACGACCGGGTGCGGGCGACGGTGCTGGCGATCGCCGACGAGCTCACCAAGGACGGCCTCGTCCTGCGCTATCGCGTCGACAACACCGACGACGGGCTCTCGGGCGAGGAGGGCACGTTCACCATCTGCTCGTTCTGGTTGGTGTCCGCGCTCACGATCATCGGCGAGACCGAGCGGGCGCGGGCGCTGTTCCAGAAGCTGCTGTCGTTCGCCGGGCCCCTCCACCTCTATGCAGAGGAGATCGACGCCACCACCGGCCAGCATCTGGGCAATTTCCCGCAGGCATTCACCCACCTGGCCCTGATCGACGCCGGTCGCCGGCTCATCGCCATCGAGCAGGAGGCCTGACCGGAGGCGTGCAGGTCTTCACCACCAGCGCGCTCGAGGATCCGCGCGACGTCCGCGCCACCTACCCGCGGCTCGAGGAGATCGGCTACGACGGCGTGTTCTCGTTCGAGGCGAAGCACGACCCGTTCGTCGCGCTGGCGGTCGCCGCCGAGCACACGACGCGTGTGCAGCTCGGCACCGCCATCGCCATCGCGTTCGCGCGCACGCCGATGAACCTCGCGTACCTGGGGAACGACCTGCAGCTCGTCACCGGCGGGCGCTTCGTCCTCGGACTGGGTTCGCAGGTGCGCCCGCACGTGGTGCACCGCTACGGCGCGACCTGGTCGGAACCGGCGCGCCGGATGCACGAGCTGGTGCGAGCGCTCGACGCGATCTTCACGACGTGGGAGACCGGCGCGCCGCTCACCTTCGAGGGCGAGTTCTACCGGCACACGTTGATGATCCCGGCGTTCGATCCCGGCCCCAACCCGTTCGGCCGCCCACCGGTGCATCTCGGCGGGTTCGGGCCCCGCATGGTGAGGGTCGCGGGCGAGGTGGCCGACGGACTCATCACCCACCCGTTCACGACGCGCGACTCGTTGGACACGTTGACCATGCCCGCGCTGGCACGCGGCCTGGCCGCGTCGGGACGATCGCGCGCCGACGTGCAGGTCGTGTGCGCCACGCTGGTCGTCACCTCCGACCGCGAGGAAGAGCTCGAACGCCTCCGAGGCGTCGCGCGTCAGCAGCTCGCGTTCTACGGATCGACGCCCGCGTACGCGTCGACGCTGGAGTGCCACGGCTGGGGCGAACTGCACCCGCAGCTCAACCGCCTCTCCAAGGACGGGCGTTGGGAGGAGATGGCGGCGCTGATCGACGACGAGATCCTCGAGACCATCGCCGTGGTGGGGGAGCCGGCCTCGATCGCGCCGAAGCTGCGCGCCCGCCTCGACGGCATCGCCGACGCAGTGAGCCTCACCAACAACCGCGCCCCCGACCCCGACCACTGGGCCGGCGTCGTCGCCGCCCTCAAGCAGGGCTGAGCTCCACCAGCAGCTGGCGCGGGCCATGCGCCCACATCACGGGGACCTCGTCGTACGCCCCCGGGACGACCGGTCGCACCTCCGCGACGCGATCGAGGAACACGTCGAGCGCAGCGCGCGCCTCGAGCCGGGCCAGGCTCGCACCCGGGCACACGTGCGGACCACCGCCGAACGCCACGTGACCGCGCGGGTCGGGGCGGTCGAGGCGGAACGCGTGCGGGTCGTCGAAGACCTGCTCGTCGCGGTTCGCCGAGAGGATCCCGAACGCCACCTTGTCGCCCGGTGCCAGGTGCTCGCCGTGCAGGTCGTGGTCGTGGGTGCAGTTGCGCAGGAGGAAGCGGATGGGCGGATCGTGGCGCAGCGATTCCTCGACCGCGGTCGGGACGAGGTCGCGGTCGACCCTCAGGCGCGCGTACAGCACGGGGTCCTGCACGACCGTCCACAACAGGTTGCCGATCAGATGCCGGGTGGTCTCGTTGCCGGAGATGAACAGGAACACGAGCTGCGTGCGAGCCTCGACGTCGGTGAGTCGGCGGCCGTCGACCTCGCTCTGGAGCAGGCGGGTGATGAAGTCGTCGCGGGGGACGTCGCGACGCGCCGCGATCAGCGCATCGACGTAGTCGGAGAACTCCGGGTGCGCACCGGGGAGTCCTTCGCCGCGCTCGTTGCGGTTGAGCGACGGCCACGTGCCCTGCACCACCTCGTCGGACCACTGCGCCCACAGGTGGAAGTCCTCGCGGGGCGCGCCGAGCAGGTGCGCGATCACGTTGTTGGGAACCGGCATCACGTACTCGGTGACGAGGTCGACCGGTCCATCGCGTTCGAGCAGGTCGTCGAGCAGCCCGTTGCACAGGTCGTCGCAGAACGGCTCGAGGTCGACGATGCGGTGCACCGCGATCGCGGAGTTGATGACGCGGCGCACCTGCCCGTGGCGAGGCTCGGGGATCTCGTTGATCAGCTGCTCCTCGTCGGGCACGACGACGCCCGGCTGGCGGAAGCTGGCCTGGAACAGGTCGACGTCCTGGGTGGCCGCGAGGACGTCGGCATGCCGAGCCAGGTACCACGGACCGTCCGGGGTGCGGGCCACCGGACACCCGTGACGGAGCTCCTCCAATCCGGGTGAGTCGCCGGGCGCGTTGAGAGGATCGAACGTCGTCATGCGCGCATCCTTGCACCATCGGGGAGACTGGAACCATGACGGCACCGCTGCAAGGGCTGCGCACCGTGATCCACCCCGTCGCCGACCTGGTCGCGGCGAAGCAGTGGTGGACCGACCTGCTGGGCTTCGGCCCGTACTTCGACGAGCCGTTCTACGTGGGCTTCGAGGTCGGCGGTTACGAGCTCGGGCTCCTCCCCGACGCCGATCCGGCCGACGGCGCGCTGGTCTACTGGGGTGTCGACGACGTCGACGCCGCGGTCGCCGACGCCGTCGCGCTCGGTGCGACCGTGCACACCGCGGCGGCCGAGGTGGGCGACGACATCGTCACCGCGACGGTGACGTCACCCCAGGGCTTCGTCGTCGGGTTCATCCGCAACCCGCACTTCGGCGCCGACTGACCGCGACGGTTGCGGCGGTCAGCGGCGCGGCGGTGGCGCCACGAGCTCGACGCCGATCCCGTCGGGATCGGTCAGCTGCAGCGACGGCTTGCCCAGCTCCAGCTCGACGCCGCGGTGCTCGATGCCGACCTCGGTGAGGTGGTCGGCCCAGAGGCGCAGCGTGTCGCCGTCGGGCACCGCGAACGCGAGGTGGTCGAGCGGCACGTCGGGTGCACCCTCGGTCACGGCACCGTCAGGGCTGTCGACCCGGCTCGAGATCACGATCACCATGTGCGACGGCTTGTGCTGCAACGCGACGTACGAGCCGTCGTCGGCGGTGGTGAGCGGCTCGATGCCGAGCACGGTCGAGTACCACTCGCGGCTGGCCTCGACGTTGCGCACGCGCAACTGCAGATGCGAGAACCCGAGGAGGGGGGTGTCCATCCGACGAGTATCCCACGCCCCGCGACCCCGGTAGTGTCCGGCGGCGATGAGCAGCATGCAGATCTCCGGATTCGGCATCAACGTCGCCGACCTCGACCGCTCCGTCGAGTTCTACACGCGTGGCCTCGGCCTGCAGGAGAAGGGCAAGTACGACCTCGGCCACATGCACGAGGTCCTCGTCGGGAGCGACGGCGACGCGGTGTCGATCCTGCTGATCAAGCACACCGCCCGCTCGGAGCCGCCCGACCTCGGCACCGGTTACGAGAAGATCGTGCTCGTCTGCGACGACGTCGCCGGCGCCCACGAGCGCGCCGTTGCCGAAGGCGGCGCGTCGGAGGCGGAGCCGCGCACGATCGAAGCGATGGGCCTCACCGTGGCGATGGTGCGCGACCCCGACGGCTACCTGATCGAACTGGTCAAGCAGGGCTGAGGCGCGCCGGCGCCTCGCCGACGAGCAGCGCGAAGCCGCGCCACTTCCACATGCAGTCGACCTGCACCAGCCCGGCGGCACGCATCCACTCGAGCTGCGCCTCCACCGGCGCGAGCCGGTCCTCGGGGTCGTCGGCTTCCCGACCGATCGCCACGCGGAACGCCGCGTGCAGCTCCGGCGTCGCCGACGCGACGACCTCCAGGTTGGCGAACACGCCGCCGGGACGGAGCTGCTGGGCGACCTCGGTGAAGAGCGCCTGCTTGCGCTCGTGCCCGAGGTGATGGACGGCGAACCCGCTCACGATGACGTCGAACGGGCCGAGCGGTGCGATCGGATTCCGGAGGTCCCACTCGCGGACGTCGACGCGCGGTTCGCCGGCGCAGCGATCGCGCGCGGCGGCGAGCATCGGCGGTGAGACGTCGACCGCGACGATCCGCGCGATCGCCGGTCGTTCGTCGAGCACCAGCGCGGCGAGGCGACCGTCACCACACCCGAGGTCGAGGGCCGACGTCGGCGCGGGCGGCAGCACCTCCCGCAAGACATCCTCGCCGGCCTGGCGCGGCGCCGACGTCCCGATGCGGTGCAGGTACTCCTCGGCCTTGGCCGGGTCGTCCCAGGTCACTGGCCGGTGACGCGCCCGCTGTACGCGCGCATGAACTCCTGCACCTCGGGGGACGTGCCGGCGATCTCCTGGTTGCGGTTCTCGAGCGCGATGCACGCGGCCATGTTCGGCGTGTCGAGGTTGGCCCACATGACCTCCTTGGTCATGCGCAGCCCGATGCCGGTGTAGGTGGCGATGCCCTCGGCCATCCCGAGCGCGGTGTCGAGGAACCCGTCGTCGTCGAACACCTGCGACACGATCCCGAGGTGCTCGGCGGTGTCGGCGTCGACGGTGCGTCCGGTGACGATGAGGTCGAACGCGCGTGACGCGCCGATCAGGCGCGGCAGGAGGTAGGTGACGCCGATGTCGGTGCCGGTGAGTCCGGTCTTGATGAACGCCGAGCAGAACGTGGCCGACCGGGCCGCGACGCGCAGGTCGCACGCCAGCGCCAACGACAACCCGCCGCCGTAGGCCGGCCCGTTCACCGCCGCCAGCACGATCTGGGGCGTCGCCCGGATGTGCTGGGTGAGGTTGGCCATGAACGACTGCCCGGTGGTGCCGGCGGGGACGTGGCGGTGCCCGCCCGCCGTCGGCGGCGTGCCGAAGTCGCGCAGGTCGAGCCCGGCGCAGAAGCCGCGCCCGCTGCCGGTGAGGATTGCGACCTTGCAGGTCTCGTCGGCCGCGACCTCGTCGAGCGCGTCGTGCAGGTCGGCGACGAGCTCGAACGAGATCGCGTTGAGCCGCTCGGGCCGGTCGAGCCGGATCACGCGGATCGCGTCACCGGCCGGTTCGACTGCGACGGTGGACATCGCCATGCCCTTCGAAGGGCTCAGGAGATGGCGGCGAAGTCGACCTGGCCGGTGGTCATGGCGGCGGTGAAGCCGGCGTCGACGAGGAGGTTGACCCCGTTGACGTACGCGGCGGCGTCGCTGCCGAGGAACGCGAGCACGAGGCCGACCTCGCGCGGCGTGACCGGACGGCCGTTGCCCTGTTCGATGTTCCAGTCGATGAGCTTGTCGGTCATCGTCTCGCGGAAGTCCTTGAGCAGCGGCGTGTCGATCGGCGACGGGCACACGCTGTTGGTGCGCACGCCGCGCTGCATGGTGGGACGCGACGAGCGCATCGTGTACACCTGCACCAGCTCCTTGGAGAAGAAGTACGGAGCGGTGCCGATGTCGTGCGAGTCGAGCCAGGCCAGCGTCGATTCCCACTGACCACCGAGGTCGAGCACCTCGTTGATCATGTCGATGCGCGTCGGCCACTGACCGCCTGCGGTCGACGCGGTGTTCACGATCGCGCCGCCGTCGGGGATCTTGGGCAGCAGCCCTTCCGAGAGCGTCCGCAGCGCGAGGTAGTTCACCGAGATCACCGTCGCCGGAGGCATGGTGTCGGCGACGCCCGCGTTGTTGAACAGCGCGTGCACCGGCCCGTCGATGGCGGTGACCGCGCTCTCGACCGCGACCAGGTCGGAGAGGTCGCACTGCATGAACGTGTCGTGGGGGCCGCTCGGCTGCTTGAGGTCGAGCACGGTGACGTGCTCCGCGCCCAGTTCGGCCAGGACCTCGAGGAGGCCGGCACCGACGCCGGTCGCGCCGCCGGTGACGACGGCGCGCTTGTGCTCGTAGCTGAAGGGGTTGCTCATCAACTTCCTCGTGGTCTCGTTGCCGGGGGGACGGTCAGATCTTCGCGCTCGCCGCGCGCCGCAACCGGGTCGTGCGGTGCTCGGGGTCGGTGTCGATCTTCGGGATGATGTGCTCGCCGACGAGGCGGATGGTCTCGAGCGCCTCCTCCTGGGTGGCCATGCCCTGGCCGAAGACGAGCTGGTCGGCTCCGGCGTCGGCCCACTCCTGACAGGCGCGCAGCGCGTCGTCGGGGTCGCCCACGACCACGCCGCTC
>DASUAS010000410.1:0-4395 GCA_035763625.1 Acidimicrobiia bacterium | reverse complement strand
GACGGTCGCCGGCACCGTGGTGGCCGGCGTCGTCGTCGGCGCGACCGCAGTCGTGTCGACGCTTCCGCTCGCGGCCTCGATCCGGTTGGTGCTCCCGGGACCGGAGGAGCCGCCGGCCGTGAACGCGGCCACGCTCACGGCCACGGCGGCGACCAGTGCCAGCGCGCCCCCACCCTGCACCAGACGGCGACGCCGTCCGAGTTGGTCGGCGCGCTCGGCGACGAGGGCGCGTTCGCGCTCGCCGGGGATGGGCGGCTGCGGGTCGCGCAGATCGGAGGAATCGAGGTTCGGCATCAGTGTCGCTCCTGCTGGTCCGGGCGGTCGTCGCCGGCGTCGTCGACGGACATCGACGCGCGAAGGGTGGCGAGGCCGCGGCTGGCGTGTTGCTTCACCGACCCGACCGAGCAACCGAGGGCCTTGGCCACGTCGGCTTCGGGAAGGTCGGCGAGGAACCGCAGCACGATGACCTCGCGCTGGCGTCGTGACAGTGCGTCGAGCGCACGGTGCAGGTCGACCCGTTGACCGTCAGGACCCGGCGCGGTCGCACCCCGGCGTTCGGCGTCGCCGGTCGTGTCGACCCGCTGCCGACGACGCCACGCGTCGATCGCCAGGTTGCCGGCCACCCGCACGACCCACGCCTCGGCGTAGCTGCGGATGCGCCGCCAGCGGACGAAGGCCCTCGCCAGGGTCTCCTGGGCGACGTCCTCCGCCTCGCTGCGCCGGCCGAGCAGCTGGAACGCCACGCCGTACGCCCGCAGGTACAGGTCCTCGAAGGCCTCTTCGAACACCAGGTCGATGGTGACCGACGCGACAGGCTCGCTCTCGGGGTCGCCCGAGCGGATCCGGGCCTCCGAAACGTCCGGTCGTTCTGCCTCCATCGTCACTGCCACGGGAAGGATACGCCCGAGCCCCGCGGAAGGTTGACATGCCGTTGAAGAATTCTCACGCTGCGCGGCGAAACATGGGTCACAGCTGGTGACGGCGCCGACTCCAGACCCCACGAAAGTGCGCGGCCCACCCAAACGGGACACCACCGACCGCGGCGCGGGACCGCCGTAGCATCAGGCGGTGGCCGACGACCTGTTCAGCGCTGCGGTCACCGAACGCCTCGAGCGACGGTCCCCGCTCGCGGCGCGGCTGCGCCCGCGCTCGCTCGACGAGGTGTTCGGCCAGCAGCACCTGCTCGGCCCCGGCCGCCCGCTGCGGGTCCTCATCGAGGCCGACCGCCTCTCGTCGGTGGTGCTCTGGGGCCCGCCTGGCACCGGCAAGACCACCATCGCCCGCCTCGTCGCCGGCGCGACCAGCAAGGCGTTCGAGCCGCTGTCGGCCGTCACCGCGGGGGTGAAGGACGTGCGGGAGGTCGCCGAGCGTGCCCGGGCCCGTCTCGGCGAACAGGGTCGCGGCACCATCCTCTTCCTCGACGAGGTGCACCGGTTCAGCCGCACCCAGCAGGACGCCCTGCTGCCGCACGTCGAAGACGGGCTGCTCGTCCTCATCGGCGCCACCACCGAGAACCCGTTCTTCTCGCTCACCGGTCCGCTGCTGTCGCGCTCCACGCTGTTCCGGCTCGAGGCGCTCACCGCCGACGACCTGCGCGCACTGCTCCTGCACGCGCTCGCCGACGAGGCGCGCGGCCTCGGCGACGAGCACCTGGGCATCGACGACGACGCGCTGATCCACCTCGCCGACCGCGCCGAGGGCGACGCCCGCCATGCCCTCACGTCGCTCGACGTCGCGGCCGCGCTGGCGGCGGAGTCGGGACGAGCGTCGATCACGCTGGCCGACAGCGAGGCCGCGCTCGCGCTGCGGGCGCTCCGCTACGGCGACGACGAGCATTACGACGTGCTCTCGGCGTTCATCAAGAGCATCCGCGGATCCGACGTCGACGCCGGCCTCTACTGGCTCGCGCGCATGGTGACCGCGGGTGAAGACCCGCGTCTGATCGCGCGTCGCCTCGTCATCCTCGCCTCCGAGGACGTCGGCATGGCGGATCCCGACGGGTTGGTCGTCGCCGACGCCGCGGCGCGGGCGGTCGAGTTCGTGGGCATGCCCGAAGCCCAGCTCAACCTCGCCCACGCGGTGATCTACCTGGCCACCGCACCCAAGTCGAACTCGGTGATCACCGCGATCGGCGCCGCCATGCAGGACGTGCGCGACCAGCCGGCCGGAGCGGTCCCCGCGCACCTCCGGGACGCCCATTACCCTGGCGCGGGCAAGCTGGGACACGGCGCGGGGTACGTGTACCCGCACGACGAGCCCGAAGGATGGGTGGCGCAGCAGTACCGGCCCGACGAGCACGACGAGCAGTACTGGAAGCCCACCGGCCGCGGGGCCGACGTGGATCGGCGGGACGTCGACCGGAGGCGACCGGGGTGAGCGGAAGCGGGGTGGAGCCGGCCGGGCCGAACGGCCCGGCGCCGAAGGCGCCAGGAGGGACACGATGAGCGGGAGCGAGTGGGCTGCGGTCCTGGCCGCGCAGGTGTGCCTGGTCGCGCTGGTGGTCCTGGTCGTGGTGATCGTGCGTCTCGACCGCGCGGCCAAGGATCTCCGCCGCGCCGCGGCCGACTTCCGCGCCGAGGCCGAACCCGCGCTCGCGGAGCTGCGCGAGGTGGTCCGGACCGCCGACTTCGAGCTCGACCGCGTCGATGCCATCGTCTCCGGGGCCGAGCGCGTGGGCGGACGGGTCGACGCCGCGTCCGACCTCGCCTACCGCACCTTCACCAACCCGGTGGTCAAGGCCCTCGCGGTCGGCACCGGCACCAAGCGCGCCGTCCAACGCCTCAAGGGCGACAAGCCGGTCAAGCGCGAGCGGCGCGAGCGGCGCGACCGGAGCGATCGGAGCGAGCGGAGGGCGTCCTAGATGTTCAAGCGCGCCACCTGGCTCGGGGTCGGCTTCACCCTCGGCGTCGGCACCACCGTCGTCGCCGCCCGCAAGGCCCGCCAGCAACTCGACCGCTACAAGCCGCCCGCCATGCTCGACCGCGTCACCACCACCGTCACCACCAGATCAGCCACCTTCAAAGACCAGGTCGTCGTCGCCCTCAAAGACGGCCGCGCCGCGGCGCGCCAGCGAGAAGACGAGCTGCGCGCGGAGAAGTTCGCCACCCGCGCCGACGAGCCGCAACCCCCTCGCTGACCCCGAGGCAGGCCGCGCGGGGCCGGGTACGATTTGTCCCGTGTCACCGCCGTCGTCACCACCGTCGTCACCACCGTCGTCACCACCGCGCAGAGCCGTACGAACTGCCGACGAGCTGCGCGCCACCTTTCTCGACTTCTTCGCGCAACGCGGTCACACGTCGGTGCCGTCGGCCAGCCTGATCCCGCACGACGACACGCTGCTGTTCACCAACGCGGGGATGGTGCCGTTCAAGCCCTACTTCGTCGGCGACGAGACGCCGCCCTACCGACGCGCCACCTCGATCCAGAAGTGCGTGCGCGCGGGCGGCAAGCACAACGACCTCGACGACGTCGGTCGCACCAACCGGCACTTCACGTTCTTCGAGATGCTCGGGAACTTCAGCTTCGGCGACTACTTCAAGACCGAGGCGATCACGTGGGCGTGGGAGCTCTACACCGACGTCCTCGGCCTCGACCCCGAGCGGCTCTGGGTCACCGTCCACGCCTCCGACGACGAAGCCGAGCGGATCTGGCACGAGCAGGTCGGTCTGCCCCTCGAGCGGATCCAGCGCCTCGACGACGACAACTTCTGGCGCATGGCCGACACCGGCCCGTGCGGCCCGAGCTCGGAGATCTTCTGGGACCTCGGCCCCGGGCACGGCCCCGCTTCGGGCCCGGCCGGCAACGAGGACCGCTACGTCGAGATCTGGAACCTCGTGTTCATGCAGTACGACGCCAAGCCCGACGGCGAGCTGGTCCCGCTGCCGGCGCCGAGCGTCGACACCGGCGCCGGGCTCGAGCGCAACCTGGCCGTGCTCCAGGACGCCGCCTCGGTGTGGGACATCGACGTGTTCCGTCCGCTCATCGCCGCGGCGGAGGCGATCACCGGTGTCACCTACGGCACGTTCCCCGGCACGCCCCGCGACGTGTCTCTGCGGATCCTGGCCGAGCACGGTCGCACGATGACGTTCCTCGTCGCCGACGGTGTCGTGCCCTCGAACGAGGAGCGCGGCTACGTGCTGCGGCGCATCATCCGTCGCGCGGTGCGCCACGCGTTCCTGCTCGGCGCCGAGCAGCTCGTCACCCCCGCGCTGGTGAACGCGACCGTCGACGTGATGGGCGGGGCGTACCCCGACATCGTGAAGCAGCGCGACCTCGTGCTCGGCGTCGTGAGCCGCGAGGAGGAGCGCTTCCGCCAGACGCTGGCGCGCGGTCTCGACCTGCTCGACGGTGTGCTCGGTCGCGGCGACGTCACCGGCGAGGACGCGTTCTTCCTGC
>DASUAS010000409.1:0-20649 GCA_035763625.1 Acidimicrobiia bacterium | reverse complement strand
GTTCGAGCATGGCCTCGTACGACGGCGCCTTGCCGTGGAACTCGAACCACTGGTGGACCTGCTCGCGGGCGCGGTCGACGTCGTCGGTCACGCACACCTGGAAGATCGACGCGACGCGCGGTGGCGGGTTGCCGGCGTCGGCCGCGGCGCGGGTGATGGTGGGCACGACGTGGTCGCGCAACGTGTGGGGTCCGGTCCACGACGTGATGGTGCCGTGGGCCAGTCGGCCCGCGAGCTCCAGCATCTGACCGCCCAACGCCGCGACCAGCACGGTCGGGCTCGCATCGCCGGCGCGCGCCACCGTGGTGCGGCACGTGTACCGCTCGCACTCGTGGTCGACGGCGCCGGTCGTCACCAGCGGCACCAGCACCTCGAGGTA
Organism: Acidimicrobiia bacterium; assembly: GCA_035763625.1. GTDB lineage: Bacteria > Actinomycetota > Acidimicrobiia > IMCC26256 > DASPTH01 > DASUAS01. Next base: position 20,270 of record DASUAS010000409.1, on the reverse strand, counting down.
CTCGCGCATGGTGCTCAGCGGCTTGGCGTAGAGCTCGTCGCCCAGGTGCTCCCCGACCATGGCCGGGTGCGAGAGGCCGATGCCGAGGGTGAGTCCGCCCGGCACGCCCTGGACCGCGGTCAGCACCTGCGCGGCCATCGCGACCGGGTGGCGCCCCCACACGGGGATGACACCGACCCCGAGCGCGAGCTCGGGCACGTCGCGCCCGATGATCGCGAGCGCGGTGAGCGCGTCGAGGGGACCCGCGGGGTGCTGGGCCAACCAGTACGCGTCGACCCCGGCGTCGGCCGCCTCGCGTGCGTGCGCGCCGAGCAGGGCGACGTCGCCGGTGGCGACGAACTTGTTGCCGTTGATCCCGATCTTCACGGCACGTCGATCATGAGGTGGTCGAACCCGCGGAAACCGGGGATGCCCCGGCGCGAGGCGGGCGTCGACGTGTCGGCGAGGGAGAACGCCGGGTACCGGTCGAGCAGCAGGTTCAGGGCGATGACCGCCTCGAGCTTGCCGAGGTGCATGCCGAGGCAGTGGTGCAGCCCGCCCCCGAACGCCGCGTACTCCTTGTTCGGGCGGGTGACCGAGTAGCGGTCGGGGTCGGGGTTGCGGTCGGGATCCCGTCCGATGCCGGCGGTCATGAGTCGGAGCCACGTGCCGGCGGCCATCGGCTGGCCGAAGAGCTCGGTGTCCTCGGTGAGGATGCGCCCGGCCGACAACGCGGGGGAGTCGTAGCGCAAGGTCTCCTCGATCGCCTCGGGCACCAGCGACCGGTCGGCGCGGATGGCGTCGAGCTCGCTCGGGGTCGTGAGCAACGCGTGGAGTGTGTTGCCGATCAGGTCGGCGGTGGTGATGATCCCTGCCCCGAGCATGATGATCAGCAGGTCGACCATCTCGTCGTGGGAGAGCTCGCCCGACTCAACGAGCCGGTCGACGAGGCCGCCCACCGGGGCGCGCCGCGCGTCGGCGATGCGTTGCGAGAAGTACCCGCGGAGCTGTTCGGTCGACTCGACGAACTCGGGCGTGCCGTTGCGCTTGGGATCGAACATCCCGTTGATGCGGGTGAGGGTCCAGATGCGGAACTCGTCGCGCCGCTCGGGTTCGACCCCGAGGAAGTCGCTCATCACCGTCATCGGCACGAGGTCGCCGAAGTCGGCCGCGACGTCGATGCGCCCCGACCGGGGGAGGCGCTCGACGATGTCGGTACCGGTGGCGACGATCGTCTGCTCGAGCCCGTTGACCGCTCGCGGCGTGAAGTCGACCTTCACCGAGCCGCGGATGCGGGTGTGGTCGGGCGGGTCCATGTAGAACATCGACAGGCGCGCCTGCTTGAACACCTTGGTGATCGGCGCCTCGGGGTCGGCCTTGTCGGGATCGCTCGCCGAGTTCGGGTCGCGGATCAGCCGCCAGATCGTCTCGGAGTCGAGCACCCACCATCCGCCCTGATCGGTGTTCGGCACCACGCCCTCGGGGCGGTGCTCGGTGATCGCGGGGTACGGGTCGACGAGGAAGTCAGGATCGCTGAGTGAGACGACAGCCACGGTTCCCCCTTCGAGCGGCGTGGTCGGAGCGTACCTCGATATCAACGTGTTGACCACACCTTGAGATAGGTGCGAAGGTGGACGGCGAAGGGGGATGCCGTGACAGCGAGGTCACCACTCATCGACGTCCACACCCACGTCGTCCCGCGCGGGTTGCCGTTCGGACACGACCACCGGTTCGCCGCGTTCCTCGACCACGGCGACACCGCCGACGTGCTGGTCGGCGGCGCGCACTTCCGCACCGTGCCGCGCGAAGCGTGGGACGTGGACGCGCGGGTCGGGGCGATGGACGCCGGTGGCATCGCCGTGCAGGCGATCTCGGTCATGCCCGAGCTCTTCAGCTACTGGGCCGAACCGGCGCTCGGGACGAGCTTCTGCCGCCGGCTCAACGAGGCGGTGGCCGAGATGGCCGCGGCGGCGCCCGACCGGTTGGTCGGTCTGGGCGCGGTCCCGCTGCAGGACCTCGACGCCGCCATCGCCGCGCTCGACGACGTCCGCAGCCTCGGACTCGCCGGCGTCGAGGTCGGGTCCAACGTCCTCGGGACGGTCACCGGCGCGGCGCGGTTCCTGCCGTTCTTCCAGGCCGCCGCCGGCGCCGGGCTGTGCGTGTTCGTGCACGCGTTCCATCCGCCCTACTGGGACTGCGTGGCCGATCCACCGATGGCGGCGGCGGTCAACTTCCCGTCCGAGCTGGGGACGAGCGTCGCGGCGATGGTGGCGAACGGCTTCGTCGAGCAGAGCCCCGGCTTGCGCGTGTGCTCGAGCCACGGGGGTGGCACGTTGCCCCTGCACCTGCCGCGCATGCAGGCCTTCTGGGACGCCGACCCGGCCCGGGCCGAGCGTGGATCACCCTTCGACGCGGTGCGGTCGATGTGGTTCGACTCGCTCACCTACGCCCCGGCCGCCCTGCGGTCGTTGCTCGACCTGGTCGGCGCGGCGCGCGTCGTCGTCGGGTCCGACGCACCGTTCTTCGCGCCGGCGCCGGGCTACGTCGTCGAGGAGCTGCATCAGCTCGAGCCGCTCGACCCCGAGGTGCTCACCGCGATCCGCACGACGAACGCGGTCGAGTTCCTCGGTCTTCCGCACGCGCCCCGAGGAGCAGCATGACCTCCGTCTCCGCCGTGTCCGCCGAGCCCGTCTCGTCCGCCGAGCCCGTCTCGTCCGCCGAGCCCGTCCCCACCGCGGTGACCATGATCTCGGTCGACGACCACGTGGTCGAGCCGCCCGACGTGTGGACCAGCCGCCTCCCCGCGAAGTGGCACGACGAGTGCCCGCGCGCGGTGGAAGACGACGGCAGGGTCGTGTGGCGCTTCGAGCGGAAGCAGAAGAGCCTGGCCGAGCTCGGCGGTCGGTTGTTCGATCCTGCGTCGGGCAAGCGCGACCTCGTCGACTTCCCCGAGCGCTACGAGGACCTGCGCCCCGGCTGCTACCAGCCCGAAGCGCGGGTGGCCGACCTCGACCAGGCCGGCATCAGCGCGTCGCTCTGCTTCCCGGCGTTCCCGCGGTTCTGCGGCCAGGAGTTCACCGAGGCGTCCGACCACGAGCTCGGCCTCGCCTGCGTGCGGGCCTACAACGACTGGATGATCGACGAGTGGTGCGGTGCGGTGCCGGGCCGTCTGATCCCGCTGATCATCCTGCCGCTGTGGGACGCCGACCTCGCGGTCGCCGAGGTCGAACGCTGCGCGGCGAAGGGGGCGCGTGCGGTCACGTTCTCGGAGAACCCCGCCGCGCTCGGGCTCCCGTCGGTGCACGACCGCCGGCGGTACTGGGACCCGGTGTTCGCGGCCTGCGCCGACGCCGGGATGCCGGTCTGCGCGCACATCGGGTCGTCGTCGCGGTTGCCGTACACCTCCGACGACGCGCCGCCGCTGGTCGTGGCCACGCTGCCGTCGAACCTCGCCGCGTCGGCGCTGGCCGACTGGCTCTACAGCGGGCTGTTCGTCCGCTACCCGACGTTGAAGCTGTGCCTCTCGGAGGGCGGGATCGGCTGGATCCCGGCGATCCTCGAACGCGCCGACTACGTGTTCGAGCGCTACGCGCCGCGCCTGAAGACGGGGACCGGCTTCGGGCTCACCGGGATGGGTGCCGTCGACGCGGGCGAGTTCAACACCGGATCGGTCGACGTGCGCCCGAGCGAGCTGTTCCGTGACCACGTGTTCGGCTGCTTCATCGACGACCGCCACGGCGCGGCCTCGATCGCTGAGCTCGGGGTCGACAACGTGATGGTCGAGTGCGACTACCCGCACGGCGACAGCAGCTGGCCACACGCCCGGGAGCTCATCCTCGAACAGGTCGCGCACCTCGACGCCGACGAGCAGGCGAAGGTGCTGCAGGGCAACGCTCGCCGTGTCTTCGGGCTGGAGGCAGTCGGTGGGTGAGGTCCTCGGCCTCGGCCTGACGCACTTCCCGCCCCTCGGCTGGCCCGACGACACGATGGACCGCGCGCTGCAGTTCGCGTTCGCCGACCCGAGCGTCCCGGAGGCGGTCAAGCAGGGTGAGGGCTGGCCTGCGGGGATGCGCGAGGAGTTCGACCGCGACCGCCTCGAAGCGGCGGCGGAGCACCGGGCCGCGCTCGTACGCGGCTGCGACCACGTGCGCGCCGCGCTCGACGAGTTCGCACCCGACGTCGTCGTGATCTGGGGCGACGACCAGTACGAGCTGTTCCGGGAGGACGTCGTGCCCGCGTTCTGCGTGATCGCCGCGGACGGCCTGTCGTTCACGCCGTGGCGGAGCCCGACGGGCAGTGCGCTCCCCAACATCTGGGACGAGGATCCCGACGTCAGGTACGAGCTCCGCGGTCACCTGGAGTTCGGGCGGAACCTCGCGTCGTCGCTGCTGCACGACGACGTCGACGTCGCGTACGCCTACTCGACCCGTGAGGATCGGCCGTTCCCGCACGCGGTGTCGAACACGGTGCTGTTCCTCGACTACCACCGCCGGGGTTTTCCCTACGCGGTCGTGCCCATGACGATCAACTGCTACGGCCGTCTCGCGGTCAGCCGTCGCGGTGGCATGGTCCGCTTCGACGGCGGGGGCGACGCCCCGCGGCCCGATCCGCCCAGCCCCAGCCCGCGCCGATGCATCGCGGTCGGCCGGGCCGTGGCCCGGGCGGCGGCCGCCTCGGACCTGCGCGTGGCGCTGGTTGCGTCATCGAGCTGGTCGCACGGGTTCCTCCACGACCGCGGCTGGCGCATCTATCCGGATCACGACGCCGATCGCGCCTTCTACGCCTCGCTGGTCGACGGCGAGCACGCGGTGTGGCACGCGGCGACGCTCGAGGCGATCGAGCAGTCAGGACAGCAGGAGATGCTGAACTGGTTCTGCCTCGTCGGCGCGGTGGAGGAGCAAGGACTCGCGCTGGAGTGGAGCGACTACGTGGAGACGCACGTGTTCAACTCGAACAAGTGCTTCGCGGTCTTCCGGTGAGCGCAGGCGGTCAGACCACGCGCGAGCCGCGCGCGCTCTGACCGCGTCGCATGGCGGCGATCATCCGCTCGAGGAAGTCGTCGAGCTGGTCGAGCTCCTTGCCGGTGAACTCCGCGGCGAGGATGTCGTCGACGTTGCGGATCATGCGCACCGCTTCGGCGTAGACGGCCTTCCCGGACGCGGTGACGGTGGCGTCGATCGCCCGGGCCGACACCTTCGAGCTCTTGCGGCGGATGAAGCCCTTGCGTTCGAGCCCGGCGACGATCCCGACCATCGCCTGGGGCGTGACGAACACGGTGCGAGCGAGCGCCGCCGAGGACGCGCGCTCGAGGTGCATCAGGGCCTGGAGCACACCGAACTGCGACTTGGTCAGGCCGGTGTGGCGCAGCTCGCGGTCGAGCTCGCGACCCACCTCGCGCTCGGCCAATTTGACCAACCACGTGATCCGGCCGAACTCGCGCGGGCGGTAGTCGCCCTGTTCGTTCACCAATGGAGCCGCGCTCTCCGCTCGTTGTCGTGTCCGCGCCATGGCCGGCGACTGTAACGGAGCGTCCCGATGCCGCGGGTACCCGTCGACTCGGATCGGTCGGGCCAGAGATGGCGAAGGTCTTCCCGGAAGTGTATCAAGAGCTTGCTACCTGGGGTGTCGGCGTGAAGGTCGCCGGCATGCTGACGTAGCCGTTCACGATGCCCAGCGACGGGTAGCGCACGGTTGCGGCCCGATCGATGCGGAAGTCGGGGATGCGCCGCAGCGTGCTCGTCAGCATGGTGGTGAACTCGGCGCGAGCGAGCGTGGACCCGATGCAGCGGTGCTTGCCCATGCCGAACGCGACGTGACGGTTCGGCTGGCGCTCGGCGACGAACGCGTCGGGGTCGGGGAACTCTCCGCCGTCGCGGTTCGCCGACGCGAAGCACATCAGCACCCGGTCGCCGCGTCGCAGTTGCTGGTCTCCGAGCTCGGTGTCCTGCGCGACGGTGCGGGCGAACGCCTGGACCGGTGAGAAGTAGCGCAGGAACTCCTCGGTCGCGTGCGGGACGAGCCCGGGCTCCGCGAGCAGCCGGTCGCGGAGGTCGTGGTCGCGGTCGAGGTGCTCGATCGCATTCGCGAACAACGCCGTCGTCGTGTCGACGCCTCCGTTGACGATGGTGCCGAGCAGCGAGACGACCTCTTCGTCGGCAAACGTGCGGCCGTCGACGTCGCTGTGCACGATGCGCGAGAGGTTGTCGTCGCGCGGCTGGCGCCGACGGTCACCGACCGCAGCGAAGAGCGCCTCGAACATCCACTGCTGGCCGTCCACCGCGCGCCGGAACTCGGGCGTGCCCGGCCGCGTGTAGACGACCTCGTGCGCGGGCTCGGCGTACCGGCGCCACTCCTCGAGGTCGAGGCCGAGGAACGCGAGCGTCGCCTGCGCGGGGACGGGGTTGGCGAGGTCGAGCACGAAGTCGATCGAGCCGGTCGCAGCACGAGCGTCGATCGCCGCGTCGGTGAACCGGACGAGATCGGGGACGAGCCGTTCGACCGCGGCCGGTGCGAACATCGGGTTCAGCACTCGGCGAAACGCGTTCCATTCGGGCGGGTCCATCTCGACGAGCGCGTTCTCGTACGGCGCTTCCGGGATGTTCACGCCGCCGAAGCGCACACCGTCGTCTGCGGTGACATGGCGCGACGAGAACGTCGTCTCGTCGCGCATCGACGCGGCGAGCGCGTCGTAGCCGGTGATCACCCAGAACCCCTCGTGGCTCTCCGAGTAGGCGACTGGACAGCGCGCGCGGAGCTGCGCGGTCACGTCGTGCGCCTGTTGCGCGTACTCCGGGCTGGTGTGGTCGAACTCGACGACGGTGCGTGCGGCGGTGCCGTCCACGAGGTCCTCCGTCAGCGGGCGCCGGTTGCGCCGTCGGTGGGGGAGCGGTCGCGGGTGGCGACATCGGCGAGCGCGCGCCGGACCAGGACCTTCGCCAGGTGCCGACGGAACTCGGCCGACGCGCGCAGGTCCGAGGTCGGGTCGCACTCGGCGTCGGCGAGCGCGGCCGCCTCTTCCGGACCGGCGCCCGCCTGCAGCGCGGCTTCGACCGACGCGGCGCGGACGGGTGTGGCGGCCATGTTCACGAGCGCCACCCCAGGCCGGGCGCCGCCGACCGCCGCGACCCCGACGATGGCCCAGTCCTGCGCCCGGTGGTTGAACTTCTCGAACGCCCAGCCCGCGCCGGTGGCGCGAGGGAAGCGGAGCTCGACGATCATCTCGTCCGGCGCGAGCGCGGTTTCGAGGAACGAGAGGAAGAAGTCGTCGGCGGCGATGCTGCGATCGCCCCCCGGACCCCGGACCGTGATCGTGCCACCGAGCGCGAGCACCGCCGCGGGCAGGTCGGACGCCGGGTCACCGTGCGCGAGCGAGCCCGCCAGGGTGCCCCGATGGCGGACCTGCGGATCGCCGACCGCCTCCGCGGCGGCGCTCAGGAGCGGAAGGTGGTCGCGGAGCACGGTGCTCGACACGAGGTCGCAGTGGCGCGTCAGTCCGCCGACCACCACCTCCTCGCCATCGAGGCGGGCGCCGGCCCGGTCGGGCACGTCGTTCACGTCGATCAGCACCGACGGCGTCGCCAGGCGCAGCTTCATCAGCGGCAGCAGCGAGTGACCGCCCGCGAGCAGCTTGGCGTCGTCGCCGTGCTCGGCCAGGGCTGCCACCGCCTCGTCGACGGTCCCGGCACGCAGGAATGCGAACGGCGCCGGGATCACGGTGCGGCCCCGGCCGCCGGCGCCCGGTCGGCCTCCATGTCGCGGGAGCCGGCCACGACCGCGGCAACGATGTTCTGGTAGCCGGTGCAACGGCAGAGGTTGCCTTCGAGGCCCAGGCGGACGTCGTGCTCGTCGAGTGCGCCGTGTTCCGTCGCCAGCGACACCGCGGCCATCACCATCCCCGGGGTGCAGTACCCGCACTGCAGGCCGTGATGGGCCTGGAACGACTGCTGCATCGGATGCAGCGCGCCGGGCTCGGCGAGGCCTTCGATGGTCGTGACCTCGTGGCCGTGGGCCTGGACCGCGAGCACCGTGCACGACTTCACCGACCGCCCGTCGTAGAGCACGGTGCACGCGCCGCACGACGAGGTGTCGCACCCGACGTTGGTGCCGCGCAATCCCAGGGTGTCGCGCACGAAGTGCACGAGCAGCGTCCGGGCCGGAACCACCTGCTCGACCATCGTGCCGTTGACCCGGATCGCGACTGCGACTTCGGTGTCGGGTCGCGCGGTCATCTGCCGGCCCCGTCGGCTTCCGTGTCGATCCGATGCATGTTCCCCCCTGGTCCCGGCGATCCTCCCATGATCATCGGTACTTGATCAAGTACTTGACAGACGAACCGCGGCGCCCCGGTGTGATCCGAGGTCGGTTAGCGTCACTGCCCATGGAATTCCCCGAGCAGCTGCGGTACAGCGAGGAGCACGAGTGGGTCGCGGTCGAGGGCGTTCGAGCTCGCATCGGCATCACCGACTTCGCCCAGGACTCCCTCGGTGACGTCGTCTACGTCGAGCTCCCCGGCGTCGGCGCCAACGTGATGGCGCACGCGAGCTGCGCCGAGATCGAGTCGACGAAGTCGGTGTCGGAGATCTTCTCACCCGTCACCGGCACGATCGTCGAGGTGAACACCGCGCTCGACGACGCCCCCGAGCAGGTCAACGGCGATCCGTACGGTGCCGGGTGGATCTTCGTGGTCGAGATGGCGGATCCGTCCGAGGTCGACGGCCTGCTCGACGCGGCCGCGTACCGGGCGCTGGTCGAGGAGGCCTGACGGCCCACTGGCGCCTGGTCGACCACCTCGACGCGGGCGTCGACGCCGGCCTCGACGCGGCCGCGCAGATGGCGACCGACGAGGCGTTGCTCGACGAGGTCGCCGGGGGCGCACCGCCCGCGTTGCGGCTCTACCGCTGGGTGCCACCGGCAGTCTCGCTCGGACGGTTCCAACCTCATGACGACGTCGACCTCGACGCGTGCGCCCGCCTCGGGGTCGAGGTGGTGCGGCGGCCCACCGGTGGTCAGGGTCTCCTGCACGGGGCGGATCTCACGTACGCGGTGGCGATGCCACGGCCGGCCGGCGCCGGGGGTGCTGTCGACGCGGTGTACTCGCTGCTCGCGGGCGCGCTCATCGCCGGGCTCACCCGCCTCGGCGTCGATGCCGCGATCGCCCGCCACGACGGCCCCGCCGGCCCGGTGTGCTTCGCCGGTCAGCAGGGCGCCGACCTGCGGGTGGGGGATCGCAAGCTCTGCGGCTCGGCACAGGTCCGCCGAGGTCGGGCCGTCCTGCAGCACGGCTCGATCCTGCTCACGCGCCTGGCCTTCGACGAGACCGACGTGCTGCGCCCGCGGCCGGGCTCGGTTCCCGTGACCTCCGAGCAGCTCCGCGCCGCCAGCGTGACCCTGGAAGAGCTGGGCGCTCCCTCCGCACCTCGGGTGGTGGCTCACGCGTTGGTCGAGGGTTTCGCGTCGACCCTCGACCTCCAGTGGAGCGAGAGGGTGACGTCGACCGCACGTGGAGGGTGACCTTCACGCCAGACTGCCCGGCGGGGTACCGTTACCAGCATGCGATGCCGCCAGTGCGGCCACCAGAACGAGTCCGGCGCCAACTTCTGCTCCTCGTGCGGTAGCCCGCTGCCCCACGAGGACGAGGCCACCCTGAGCCTCACCGAGCTCGCCGAGCGCCTGGAGCTCGACGAGGAGCTCGGCGCCGCGCTCGCCGAGCTGCCCCCGGGCATGGGCATGCTGGTGGTGCGGCGGGGCCCGAACGCCGGCAGCCGGTACGTGCTCGACAGCGAGGTCACCGCCCTCGGGCGCCACCCCGACTCCGACATCTTCCTCGACGACATCACCGTGTCGCGCCGCCACGCCGTGGTCCGCCGGGTCGAGGGGGGCTACGAGGTGTCCGACGTCGGGTCGCTCAACGGCACCTACGTCGACCACAAGCGGGTCGACACCGCGCCGCTCGACCACCTCGCCGACCTCCAGATCGGGCGCTTCGTGCTCGTGTTCCTCGTCGGGACCGAGCCGTGACCGCACGCGATCCCGAGCACCTCTCGATCGGGGAGGTGCTGGCGGAGCTGAGCGACGAGTTCCCCGACATCACCATCTCGAAGATCCGCTTCCTCGAGAGCCAGGGGCTCGTGAACCCCGAGCGCACGCCGTCGGGCTACCGGAAGTTCTACGTCAGCGACCTCACCCGCCTGCGTTGGATCCTGTACCAGCAGAAGGAGCACTTCCTCCCGCTGAAGGTCATCAAGGAGCGCCTCGACGAGCTGCCCCCGGGCGGCGAGGACCGGCTCTTCGAGGCCGTCGACGCGCCCGGCGACAGCGCTCCCGCGACCGCCGCGGTCGAGCTGCCGGCCGAGCGCGCCGCGGTCGTCGAGCCGGCCGAGCCCGTCGAACCCGCGGCGCGCGTCACGCCCGCGGCGGCTCCGCGTCCGACCCGCGCGACGAAGCGGCCGACGTCGACCCGGCGCGCGCCGGCGTTCGCGCCCACGCTCCCGGCCGACGACGGTGACGACGTGCTCGTCGGCGACTCCGACGGCGACCGCCGCTACACGCGCGCCGAGCTCGCGGCCGCGGCCGGCGTCGACGACGCGCAGGTCGCGCAGCTCGAGAGCTTCGGCCTCCTCGCCGCCGTGCGCGAGGTCGACGGACACGCCGAGTACGACGACGACGCACTCGACATCGTGCGCATCACCGCCGGCTTCTTCGCGCGCGGCGTCGAGGCCCGCCACCTCCGCATGTACCGCACGTTCGCCGACCGCGAGGCGGTGCTCTTCGGGCAGGTGCTGCTGCCGTACGTGCGCCAGCGCAACCCCGAGGCGCGCGCCCGGCTCCAGGAGGAGCTCGGCGTGCTGGCGTCGCTCGGGCGACAGCTGCGGACCGCGCTGCTGCGCGAGTCGGTGCGCGAGACCCTCGCCGAGTGAGCGAGGCGGCCGTCACCGCGCCGGAGACGCTGCTCGACGAGGCGGCCATCGCCGAGACCGTCGCCCGGCTGGCCGCCGAGATCTGCACCGATCACCCCGACGGCGTGGTGCTGATCGGCGTGCTCAAGGGCGCGTCGCTCTTCCTCGCCGACCTCGTGCGGGCCGTCCGCGACGTCGACGTGGAGGTGGCGTTCATCGCCATCTCCCGCTACGCGCCCGACTCCGGCCGGGTGCGGATCCTGTACGACGTCGACATCGACGTCACCGGGCGCGACGTCGTGCTGGTCGAGGACCTGGTCGACACCGGGCTCACGCTCGGATACCTCGTGAAGCACCTCGAGGGTCGGGGCCCGCGTCGCGTCGACGTCTGCACGCTGCTCGACCGGCCCGCGCGTCGCATCCTCCCGGTCGCGGTCCGCTACGTCGGCGCCGAGATCCCCGATGTGTTCGTGCTCGGGTACGGGCTCCATCGCGCCGACTTGTACCGCAACGTCCCGCGTGTCGTGATCGCCGATCGCGACCTCGTCGCGTCGACGCCCGACGCCTACGTCGACGCCCTCTATCGGGGCTGATGACGCCCGAAGAGCGCCAGGAGCCCGGTGCTACGGTGGCCGACAGTCCAGTCCGGAGGCGCCCCGTGATCCCGATGTCGCTTGTCGGAGTCCGTGTCGAGGTTCCGTCGAACCAGCCGATCGTGCTCCTCCGAGAGAACGAGGGACAGCGCTACCTCCCGATCTTCATCGGCCAGCCCGAGGCGACCGCGATCGTCTACGCGCTCCAGGGCACCGAGACGCCGCGACCGATGACGCACGACCTCTTCAAGTCGGTCCTCGACGACCTCGGCACGAAGGTCCTGCAGGTCGTGATCACCGAGCTGCACGACGGCACCTTCTTCGCCGAGATCGAGTTCGCCCGCGACGGCGGCACCTACCGCATCTCGTCCCGTCCCTCCGACGCCATCGCCCTCGCCGTCCGCTACGGCGATCCGGTGCCGATCTTCGCCCACGAGGACGTCCTCGAGGAGGCCGGGGTGCTCTTCGAGCAGGACGAGGACGGCGAGGTGGAGGAGGAGCAGATCGAGCAGTTCCGCGAGTTCCTCGACCAGGTCCGACCCGAGGACTTCGCCGCCGGCGAATAGCACCGCCCCACCCACCTCGTTCCGACGTCGAATTCCCGCGCTCGGACACCGGATTCCAACGCCGGAACGATTGACCGAGCCCCGGTCAGGCACTAGCCTCACAATCCCGTAACTACGACCCTGTACTTCAGCGTGACCCCGGGTCGAGCACCAGTCGAGCGTTGTGATCGAGCAGTCGAGCGTTGGGATCGAGGGTGTGATGGCCACGAAGAAGCGCGCCGGCGGAACCGAGCTGCAGCCGATGCTCGACGGCATGGCGCCGACGCCGCGCGAGCTCGGCTTCCGCGGTCCGCAGGTGTGCAGCATCGTCGGGATCACGTACCGCCAGCTCGACTACTGGGCGCGCACCGACCTCGTCCGACCGTCCATCACCGACGCCAAGGGGAGCGGCACCCAGCGCACCTACTCGTTCCAGGACCTCGTGCGCCTCAAGGTGGTGAAGAGCCTCCTCGACGCGGGGGTGAAGCTGCAGACCGCGCGTCAGGCGATCGAGTACCTGCGCGAGGACCTCGGCGACGACTGGGCCACCGCCAACCTCGTGCTCGACGGCACCAGCTCGGTGCTCGTGCGCACCGACGACATGCTCATCGACGTCGTGCGCAAGGGCCAGGGCGTGCTCAACATCGTGCCGCTCGCGCACGTGATGGAGGAGCTCGATGCCGACGTGCGCGAGCACGTCGAGCAGCGCACCACGTCCGAGATCCGCGCCGCATCCCACTTGCACACCGCGTCGGGGGGCTGACCATCACGCCGGAGCCGCTGCCCCACGAGCAGGTGCGCTTCGCGCACAACTCCGAACGACAGTTCGGGAAGCTCCTCGACTTCTACGCCATCGAGTGGCAGTACGAACCGCGCACGTTCGTGCTCGAGCGCGACCGCGACGGCAACCCGGCCCAGGCGTTCTCACCCGACTTCTACCTACCCGCCTACGACCTCTACATCGAGATCACCACGCTCAACCAGAAGCTGGTGACCAAGAAGAACCGCAAGGCGCGCCGGCTGATCGAGCTGCACCCCGAGGTGAAGATCAAGGTGCTCTACCAGCGCGACTACCTGCAGCTGCTCGTGAAGTACGGACTCGAACCGCCCTCGCAGCTCGCCGACGGCACCGGCCCGGCGACGCTCGACCTCTTCCCCGGAGCGCAGCAGGGCAGCGGCCCCGCGGCCGAGACGGCGTGAGCGTGAGCGAGCCCGCGTGAGCGTCAGCGAGCCGGCGCTCCACCACTCGCCACTCGACGCGCAGCACCGCGCCCTCGGCGCGCGCATGGTGGCGTTCGGCGGGTGGGAGATGCCGATCCAGTACACCGGAGTGCTCGAGGAGCACCGCGCGTGTCGCGAGCGCGCGGTCGTGTTCGACGTGTCGCACCTGGGTTCGGTGCACGTACTCGGCGCGGGCGCGTTCGCCACGCTGCAGTGGGCGTTCACCAACGACCTCGATCGCATCGGGCCCGGCCGGGCGCAGTACACGCATCTGCTCGACCCCGACGACGCGCACGTCGTCGACGACATCATCGTGTGGTGGACCGCCCCGGGTGAATTCCTGGTGATGCCGAACGCGTCGAACACCGCACCGCTCGTCGATGCACTCGGCGAGGCGGCCCTGTTCAAGGGTGGGGGGGAGTGCGAGCTCGACGACGTGACCGCCGACCGCGTCGTGCTCGCCGTGCAGGGCCCCGAGGCGCGCGCACTCCTCGCCACGGTCGCGCCGGAGCACGCCGACGTGGCCCGGTTCGGGGTGGAGCCGCTCGACTTCGGTGGCCGCCGCGGTTGGATCGCGGGCACCGGCTACACCGGCGAAGACGGCGTCGAGCTCCACGTGCCGGCGGCGGCGGCGCCGCGGTGCTGGGAGCTCCTGCTCGACGCCGGCATCACCCCTGCCGGCCTCGGCGCGCGCGACACCCTCCGCCTCGAAGCCGGCCTCCCGCTGCACGGCCACGAGCTCGGTCCGGGGATCACCCCGCTGCAGGCCGGGCTCGGCTGGGTGGTGCGCTTCGACAAGGGCGAGTTCCGCGGCAAGGCACCGCTCGAGGCCGAGCGCGAGCGCGGCGTGGCTCGCGTGCTGCGCGGCCTCGCCACCGAAGGACGCCAGATCCCACGCGCGGGAAACCCGGTGATGCGTGCGGGCGAGGTCGTCGGCGAGGTGACCAGCGGCAACTTCTCGCCCACCCTCGGGCACGGGATCGCGCTCGCGTTCCTCCCGCCCGACACCACCGACGGCGACGCGTTCACCGTCGACGTGCGCGGCCGCGAGGTGCCCGCCGTCGTCACGAAGTTGCCGTTCGTCCGCCGGTAGCCTCACAGCTTGTGAGCAGGGAGTTCGCCGACCGCCATCTCGGACCTGCGCCGGTCGAGGTCGAGCAGATGCTCGCCGCCCTCGACGTCGCCTCGGTCGCGGAGCTGATCGATCGAGCAGTTCCCGAGGCGATCCGCGATCGCACGCCGCTCGACCTGCCCGTGGGTCGCACCGAGGCCGACGTGCTCACGCGCATGCGCGCGCTGGCCGACCGCAACCAGGTGCTCACGTCGCTGATCGGACAGGGCTACTCGGGCACGATCACGCCGCCGGTCATCCAGCGCAACCTCCTGGAGAACCCGGCCTGGTACACCGCGTACACGCCGTACCAGCCGGAGATCTCGCAGGGCCGGCTCGAGGCGCTCCTCAACTTCCAGACCATGGTGAGCGACCTCACCGCCATGGACCTCGCCAACGCGTCCCTGCTCGACGAGGCCACCGCGGCGGCCGAGGCCATGACGATGCTCCGACGGGTCAGCGCGAAGGGCGGCGACGTCTTCTTCGTCGACGCCGAGTGCCATCCGCAGACCATCGAGGTCGTGCGCACGCGCGCGGAGCCGCTCGGCATCCACGTCGTGGTGGGGGAACCAGAGGCGAGCGCCCTGCTCGACGGGAGCGCGGAGGGTGTCTTCGGGGTCCTGCTGCAGTATCCCTGCACCACCGGTCAGATCCGCGACGATCGTGAGCTGGTCGCCCGGCTCCACGCCCAGGGCACGTTGGTCGCGGTCGCGGCCGACCTGCTCGCCCTGGTGCTGCTCGTACCACCGGGGGAGTGGGGCGCCGACGTGGTGGTCGGCTCGGCCCAGCGCTTCGGCGTGCCGATGGCCTACGGCGGTCCGCACGCCGCGTTCTTCGCCACCCGCGACGAGTACAAGCGCAACCTGCCTGGTCGCCTGGTCGGGGTGTCGGTCGACACCGCCGGACGGCGCGCCCTGCGCCTCGCGCTCCAGACGCGGGAGCAGCACATCCGGCGCGAGAAGGCCACGAGCAACATCTGCACCGCGCAGGTGCTGTTGGCGAACATCGCCGGGATGTACGCGGTGTACCACGGCCCCGACGGGCTGCGTGCCATCGCCCAGCGCGTGCACCACCTCGCGCTCGAGCTCGCGACGGGGTTGCGCAGCGCAGGGGTCGCGGTACGACCGGGGCCCTACTTCGACACCATCACCGTCGACGTCTCCGACTCCGCCGCCGTGCTCGCCCGCGCGCGCGACGACGGCATCAACCTCCGGCGGGTCGACGGTGGCACGGTCGCGATCGCGCTCGACGAGACGACCACGCGCGACGTCACCGCGCGCGTGGCCGCGGTGTTCGACACCGAGCTGCCCGAGCACTTCGCGGTGACGCTCGAGCACCGCTGGTGGATGCGCGAGTCCGACATCCTCGTCCATCCGGTGTTCCGGACCTACCACTCCGAGTCGCAGCTGCTGCGCTACCTCCGCAAGCTCGCCGACCGCGACCTCGCGCTCGACCGCACGATGATCCCGCTGGGTTCGTGCACGATGAAGCTCAACGCCACGGTCGAGATGATGCCGATCACCTGGCCGGGCTTCGCGAACCTGCACCCGTTCGCGCCGGTCGAGCAGGCCGACGGCTACACCGAGCTGTTCGCCGGGCTCGAGGACGCCCTGTGCGAGATCACCGGCTACGACACCGTGTCGCTGCAACCCAACGCGGGGTCGCAGGGCGAGCTCGCGGGCCTCCTCGCCATCCGCGGCTACCACGAGAGCCGGGGTCAGGACGCCCGCACCGTGTGCCTCATCCCCGAGTCGGCGCACGGGACCAACGCCGCGAGCGCGGTGATGGCCGGCATGCAGGTGGTGGTGGTGAAGTGCGACGTCGACGGCAACGTCGACTTCGACGACCTGAAGGCGAAGGCCCACGAGCACGCACACGACCTGGCCGCGCTGATGGTCACCTACCCGTCGACGCACGGTGTGTTCGAGGCCAACATCCGCGACGTCTGCGCGCTCGTGCACGAGTGCGGCGGACAGGTGTACCTCGACGGCGCGAACCTCAACGCGCTGGTCGGTCTGGCGAAGCCGGGGGTCTTCGGTGCCGACGTGTCGCACCTCAACCTCCACAAGACGTTCTGCATCCCCCACGGTGGTGGTGGTCCGGGCGTCGGCCCGGTGGCGGTGCGCGCGCACCTGGCACCGTTCCTGTCGACGCACATCGCCGCCGCGCCCCACGGTTCGGCGGGGATCCTCCCGATCTCGTACGCCTACATCGAGCTGATGGGCGGCGACGGGCTGCTGCGCGCGACGGAGATCGCCATCCTCACCGCCAACTACGTCGCCGCCCGGCTCGCGCCGCACTACCCGGTGCTCTACCGCGGGCCCGGAGGTCTGGTCGCGCACGAGTGCATCCTCGACCTGCGCCCGATCACGCAGCGCACGGGCGTCACCGCCGACGACGTCACCAAGCGCCTCGTCGACTTCGGCTTCCACGCGCCCACGGTGTCGTTCCCGGTCGCCGGCACGTTGATGGTCGAACCGACCGAGTCGGAAGACCTCGCCGAGCTCGACCGGTTCTGCGACGCGATGATCGCCATCCGCGACGAGATCCGCGCCGTCGAGACGGGGGAGTGGCCGGTGGACGACAGCCCGCTGCGCCATGCTCCGCACCCTGCCGCCGACGTGGTGCTGACCGACTGGACGCGCCTGTACTCCCGCGAGCAGGCGGCGTTCCCCGGCGGCACCTACCGGGCCGGTCTCGGCCCCATCGGTCCCGACAAGTACTGGCCGCCGGTGAGCCGCATCGACGGCGCGTTCGGTGATCGCAACCTGATGTGCTCGTGCCCGCCGCTGTCCGCATACGAGACCGCCGACCTGAAGGACGCTTGACCATGGCCCGTCCGCAGCCCGGCATCTTCGCCCAGGGCACCCGTTCGCACTACCACCTCGAGTTCGACCTCCGCCCTGATGCCACCGACGACGCGATCTGCGCCGCGCTGCACGGGCTGCGGGAGCCGCTGGTGACCGCGGGCGGATCCAACATCGTGGTCGGGTTCGGCGCCGCGTTGTGGCGGCGGCTCCAGCCCGACGACGCGCCGGCCGAGCTCGCCGACTTCGAGGCGATCGAGGGTGACGGTCGGCGGGCGCCGGCGACCCAGCACGACCTGTGGGTGTGGTCCCACGGCACCGGCGAGGACGTCGAGCTCGACGTGGCTCGGTCCGTCGTCACCGTCATGGCGCCCGCGTTCGTGCTCGCCGCGGAGCAGCCGTGCTTCGTGTACCGCGACAGCCGCGACCTCACCGGCTTCATCGACGGCACCGAGAACCCGCCGATCGAGGAGGCGTTCGACGTCGCCCTCGTCCCCGACGGCGACACCGGCGCGGGCGGTGCCTTCGTGCTCGCGCAGAAGTGGGTGCACGATCTCGAGAAGTTCCACGAGCATTCGCTCGAGGAGCAGGAAGCCACGATCGGGCGCACCAAGCCCGACAGCGTCGAGCTCGACGACAAGCCTCCGACCGCCCACATCGCGCGCGTCGTCATCGAGGAAGACGGCGAGGAGCTCGAGCTCTACCGTCGCAGCACTCCCTACGGGCGGGTGGGGGAGCTCGGCCTCTACTTCCTGGCCTTCAGCGCCGATCCGTCGCGCTTCACCAAGATGATGGCCCGCATGTTCGGGGTGACCGGCGACGGTCTCCACGATCACCTCACCGACTTCACCACGCCGGTCAGCGGCGCGTTCTACTTCGCACCGTCGCTCGACGCGCTCGACGGGATCCTGCCGTCGGAATGAGACGCTTGGGCGTGAAGGCCGCGTCCCTCGTCCGCGACCTGACTGCGGCAATACCCTTGGATATACTCGCAGTATGTCCAAGGTCATGATCTCGCTCCCTGAAGATCTCCTCGAGGAGCTCGACGCCGAAGCGCGCCGCCGGTCGACCAGCCGGAGCGCGCTCCTCGCCGAGGCCGCGCGCCGTGAGCTGGCGCGCCGAGATCCCGTCCAGGTGGCAGAGGCGATCGCCCGATCGGAGCGGCGCTTCCAGCGGGCGGGGACGTTCGAGGCCGCCGATCTGGTCCGTGGCGACCGCGACGCACGGCGGTGACGCGACTCCTCGTCGACGCCTCCGTCCTGATCAAGTGGTTCCATGCGGAGGGGGAGCGCGAGCTCGTCGAAGCGCGGGCCATCCGTGACGCTCACGTCGCGGGCGAGATCGACGCCCACGTGCTCGACCTCGCGTTCTACGAAGTCGGCAACGTGCTGGTCCGTGCGCTGAGCTGGCCTCCCGTCGACGTCGCCGACCAGCTCGACGACCTGCTGGCGATCCTGGGCCCACCGATCGGCATGGCTCGGAACTGGCTGCACGACGCCGCGCACCTCGCACACCGCGAACGGCTGTCGTACTACGACGCGAGCTGGGCTGCGGCCGCGCAGTCGCTGCGCATCCCGCTGGTGAGCGCCGATTCGAAGCTCGTCGCCACCGGCCTGGCGTCATCACCCTCCGACATCGTCTCGCGGCTTCAGCTGCAGCCGTGACGTCGTCCCGTCGCGTCACCCCGAGACGGGCGAGACGGGGGGATCGGGTGGAGGGGCAAGCGATCCGCTTGGTCTGCTGCTACTAGACATAACGAGGATTATGGGCACTTGGGGTGGAGCGCTCGGAATCACACGACCGGAATCACACGACCGCATCACACGACCGCAGTGACCTCGATCTCGACGAGCATCTCCGGGTAGCCGAGCGCCTGCACACCGATCATCGTGGCCGCGGGTTGCTCGGCGTCAGGACCGAGCACCTCGGCGACGGCGCGACTGAATCCTTCGAGTGCGTCGGGGCTGAGGTCGACGACCAGGTAGGTCGCCCTCACCACGTTGCTGAAGGTCGCGCCCGACGAGCGCAACGCGGCGAGCACGTTGGTGAGCGCCTGCTTGGTCTGGGCGTAGTGGTCCTTCGGGCCGACCAGCTGGTGGTCGGCCGTGTAGGCCCCTTGGCCCGAGATGTAGAGGGTGGTCCCCGGCGCGGCACGCACCACCTGGCTGTAGCCCTGCGGCTCGGGGAGGTCCTTCGGGTTGATGCGCTCGATGGTCACGGAGTCCCTTTCATCCCATGAGCTCGATGGTGTCGCCTTCGGCGACGTGTCCGGGTTCGACGATGCTCAAGGCCGCTCCCAGGTTCATGCCGGTCATGCGTACGAGTGCCCGCATGATGGAGGGTTCTCGGGGTAGGTCCGCCTGGGGCAGCGTCGCCATCACGCAACGCGACATCGGTTGCACCACCAGCGCCACGACCGACCCGATGCGAATGCGACGTCCCGACCAGGCGATCTCCGGAAAGCCGTCCGGTTCCTCGCCGGTGTCGACGAGGATGTTCGGCCGGAAGCGGCGGACGTCGATGGTGCACTCGGGCACGGCGGCTTGCAGCGAGGCGAGCGACGTGGTCGTCAGGAGGTGGAGCTCGAAGGCATCGAAGTAGGTGCCGCGCGGGGCGACGTACGTCGACACCTCGGCCAGGAGCTCGGCGGGCATGCCCGAGTAGTCCGGGATCGGGTCCTCCGGTAGCAACGCGAGTTGACGCCGGAGCTCGTCCTCGTCCATCACCTCCACCCTGCGGTAGTGGTCCGCGTCGTCGGCCGGGCGGCGTGGCCACAAGGTCACCTGGCGATCGAGTCGGGTCGACAGCACGGTGGCCACGTCGGGATCATCGCTTCGGACGGTCGTATCGTCGCCGAGGTCGATCTCGACGTCGGGGGTCGTGGCGCCGGCGGGCTCCGCGAGGTAGCGGGCGGCGAGCTGCATGAGCGCGCCGATCTTCTTCGCCCCTCGGATCTCCCCCGCCGCCTCGTCGCGGATCGCCCACCCGCGGTCTCCCGGGACCCCATAGGTGGCGAGGACGTCGGTTGCCCGGAGCCGCTCCCCCCGCATCGACTTCACCGGATAGCGCCACAGCTCACGAACGGTTCCAGTCACCGGATGCTCCTGCAGGTCAAGGGT
>DASUAS010000408.1:0-7524 GCA_035763625.1 Acidimicrobiia bacterium | reverse complement strand
CGCGGTGTGGACGAAGTACCAACGACTCGACCAGCGCAGCGTGGTGTTCGACCGCGCCCACGAGTGGCTGGTCGCGCACCGGCCGTCGCACTCCACCGACGCGTTGATCCACGGCGACCTCCGCATGGGCAACGTGATCGTCGATGCCGGCGGCCTCGCCGCGGTCATCGACTGGGAACTGATCCACCGCGGTGACCGGCACGAGGACCTCGCGTGGTTGTGCCTCAAGGCGTGGCGCTTCGGACAGCCGCTCGAGGTCGGGGGTCTCGGCACCATCGACGAGCTGGTCGGCGCCTACGAAGCAGCCGGCGGCCGCGCCGTCGACCGCGAGACGCTCCGCTGGTGGCTGGTGGCGAAGACGTTCACGTGGGGTGTGGGATGCATGCTCCAGGCCGACACGCACCTGTCGGGACGAGTGCGCTCGGTCGACCTCGCCGCGGTGGGGCGTCGCACCGCCGAGCAGGAGTGGGACCTCATCGAGCTCCTGGCGCCCGACGCGTGTGCCGCGGCACGCGCCGCACCCGCGCCCGCGCAGCTCCCCGACGACGACGCCCGCCACGGTCGGCCCACCGCGCGCGAACTGCTCGAGACCGTGCGCGAGCTCCTCACCGAGCGCGTCGCCACCGGGCCCGACCGCGGGCTCGCCTACGAAGGACGGGTCGCCGCCAACGTGTTGGCGATCGTCGAGCGTGAGCTCGCGCAGGAGTCCGTCGTCCGCCACGGCGACGACTGGGAGACGCTCGCGCTCGTCGTGCGCGACCGGCTCGCGGTCGCCAACCCCAAGCACCTCACGCTGTCGCCGACGCTCGCGCCCTGACTCCGACGAGCGTTCTCTCACCGTCCGTGGGCGTCAGAGGCTGCCGAAGGGCGCCAAAAAGGAGCGTGCGCTCGTGCGCTACGCGTTGGCGTACTCGCCCACCTTGAGCGCCTTGGCGATGGTGCCGCCCATGATCAGCTTCTGGTCGTCCGGCGCGAGGTCCTCGACCACCTCGCTGTACTGCAGCGGGTCGCCCATGCCCTCGGGGTGCGGGAAGTCGGAGCCGAACATCAGGCGGTCGGCGGGCAGGCCCAGGTCGAGCAGGCCCTGCGGGTCGGCCTCGTGGAAGATGTGCACGTAGATGTTCCGCTTGAACGCCTCGAACGGATCCTCGTCGAAGAGCACCGGCGACTTCTCGTAGGCACGCTGGATGCGCTCGACGAAGGGACGGATCCAACCGGCCCAGTACTCGGTCGGCATGAACTTCAGCTTCGGGAACCGCGTCGCGAGGCCGTGGCCGAGGATCGACGCCATGGCGTCGTGGATGACCTGCTTGTCCGACATCATCGCCTGGAACGCGGGTGAGCCCTGCGCCTTGAACGGCAGCATCTCCCCCGGGAAGCCCTCCCACTCGTTCACGTAGCGCTGGTAGCCCGGGTCGCCCGAGTGCATGCCGACGACGATGTCGAGGCGCTCGACTTCGGCCCAGAACGGGTCGAACTCCTTGAGCGCGAACGACTTGCGTCCCTGCCACGTGGGGACGGGGGCGACGCGGATGAGGAAGATCTTGGCGCCCCGCTCGTGGATGTACGCCAGCTCCTCGAGCGCGCGGCCGGCACCGGCGGCGAGGCTGATGATCGGCGTGGCGAAGATGGCGTCGCCGTAGACGTAGGTCCAGTGCTCGTGCATCCATTCGTTGAGCGCGTGGATCACGGTGACCGCGAACTCGGGGTCGTCGGCGACGCGCTCCTCGAGCACGCTGGCGAGCGTCGGCCACAAGACGGTGCGGTCGATGCCCATGTCCTTCATGAGCGCGAGGCGCGGCTCGGGGTCGAAGAACGCGTCGATGCCGGGCATGGCCCGCGGCTTCACGCCGTCCTTCATGCTCTTGCCACCCTCGCCCTTGTTGGCGGCGCTGTTGCCCCACGACCCCGGCTGCGCGACGCGTGCGAAGGTGGGGTTCGGGATGTACTGGCTGATGTGGTCGCGGATGGCGAGCTTCGTGCGACCATCGACCTCGACGTACTTGATCCCGTCCTTGTACTCCCGGGGCAGGAACTTGGTCAGTGCGTCCTGGTTCTCGTAGAGGTGGTTGTCGGCGTCGAACGTCTCGTACGGGAGCCGGCGCTCGCGGACGTAGATGAGGTCTTGGTCGGTGTCGGCCATGGCTGCGGATCTCCTCGTCGAGCCCTCTCGGGATCTGTTCAGAATCGCAGAAAATTGCGCTCGGTCACAATTCTTCGAGCAGGCGGTAGGTTCCACCGATGCCGCGCTTCGAGGGCAAGGTGGTCGTCGTCACGGGAGGCGGTGCCGGCATCGGCCGCACCTACGCGCACCGGTTCGCCGCCGAGGAGGCGGCGGTGGTGATCGCCGACCTCGACGAGTCGGCCGCCCGCCGGGTCGCCGACGAGCTCGCCGCCGACGGCACGCCGGGGCTCGCGTACGCGATGGACGTCACCGACCCCGACGGCGCGGTCCGCATGGCCGAGCGCGCCGTGTCGGAGCTCGGTGGCATCGACGTGCTGGTGAACAACGCCGGCATCCATCTGGACCACGCCCAGCTCCCGTTCACCATCGACGCGGTCGCGCAATGGCGCGCGGTGCTCGACGTGAACGTGATCGGCGCGCTGATCTGCGCGGCGGCGTGCCGCCCGGCGATGGTGGCGCGTGGTGGCGGCGCCGTGGTCAACATGTCGTCGATGGCCGCGTACGGCGGGAGCGGCGCGTACGGCGTCTCGAAGCTCGCACTCAACTCGCTGACCGTGAGCCTGGCCGCCGACTTCGCGTCCGACGGCATCCGGGTGAACGGCATCGCCCCCGGGCTGGTCGACTCGGAAGCCGCGGTCGAGTGGTGGAGCGATCCCGAACGCGCGGGCATGGAGGGCATCGATCGCATGCTGATCGGCCAGCAGATGATCAAGCGGCAGGGCACGATGCAGGATCTCGCCGACATGTGCCTCTTCCTCTGCTCCGACGCCGCCAGCTTCGTCACCGGCCAGACGATCCTGGTCGACGGCGGGTTCACCAAGAAGCCGTATTGACACCGCCGCCTCTGCCCACTCCCGATCAGGAGCCGACCGCGTGAAGCACTGGACCACCTACCCGCTCGTCGCCCACCCCTACAACCCCGAGTTCGTCTCCGGCGAGGGGCTCGCCCGCTTCGCGCGCACCGCCGAGGCCGCCGGCTTCGACGGCATCGCGTTCACCGACCACCCCGCGCCGTCCGACAAGTGGTTGAACGCCGGCGGTCACGACGCGCTCGACCCGTTCGCCGCGCTCCCCTACGTCGCCGCCGTCACCGAGCGCATCCGCCTCATCCCGAACATCGTGGTGCTGCCGTACCGCAACCCGTTCCTCGTCGCGAAGTCGGCGGCGACCATCGACGTGCTCTCGGGTGGTCGCTTCACCTTGTCGGTCGCGACTGGCTACCTGCGCAGCGAGTACCGCGCGCTCGGGGTCGACTTCGAACGCCGCAACGCGCTCTTCGACGAGGCGCTCGAGGCGATGCGCGGCGTGTGGACCACCGATCAGTACAGCTTCGAGGGCAGCGGCTACACCGCCGGTGCCATCAGCGTGAACCCCAAGCCCGGTCACGTCCCGATCTGGATCGGTGGCAACAGCGCGCTCACCCGTCGGCGCGTCGCCGAGCAGGCCGACGGCTGGAACCCGTTCCCGGCACCCGCGTGGTTGGCGAAGACGTCGCGCACGATCCCGCTCGAGGGCCTCGACGACCTGGCCCCGATGATCGACCACCTCCGCCGCCACACCGAGCAGGCCGGCCGCGACCCCGACGCCATCGACATCACCTTCACCACGATGCAGCCCGGTCCCGCCGACGACGGCTTCCGCGCGGCTGCGCACCTCGACGGGATCGAAGCCATGGCCGCGCTGGGCGTGACGTGGAACAGCGTCGGCATGCCCGGCGACAGCTTGGAGCACGCGATCGAGTCGTTGGAGCGCTACGGCGCCGAGGTGATCTCGCAGGTGCCGGACTGACCGGACCGACCGGACCGACCGGACTGGCCGGACTGACCGGGGCGAGCGTGCGGCTCAGACCCCGAGCAGGCGCTCGAGGTTCCCGCCCATCACCGCCGTGCGCTGCTCGAGCGGGAGCTCCCCCACCTCCTCCGAGAACGCGAGCGGGTCGCGCATGCCCTCGGGGTGGGGGAAGTCGGAGCCCCACATCGTGTTCTCGACGCCGAGGAGCTCCATCAGCCCGATCGGGTCGTGCTCCTGGAACGCGTGGATGAACACGTTGCGGCGCAGCGCCTCCATCGGGTCCTCGTCGAAGAGCTGCGGCGTGCGCTCGTACGCGTCCTGGAAGTGGTGGACCATCGGCCGGACGTAGTCGGTGCCGAACTCGACGATCGCCACCTTGAGCCGGGGGTGGCGGGCGAGACAACCGTGACCGACCAACGAGGCGATGAAGTCGGCGATCTGCCAGCGCGGCGTGCACAGCGCGCGGAACGACAGGTCCTGGTGGAACGACAGCCCGAACCCCGGGGGCACGAAGTACTGCCCGGTCTCGCCGGTGCCGTCGAGCTCGGAGACGTCGACGGGATAGCGGCGGTTGACCACCTGGTGGAAGCCGGCGACGATCCCGGTGTCCTCCATGAGCGTCCAGAACGGGTCGAACTCGCGCTGCGCGATCGAACGCCGACCGCCGAACCCGCTCGCGGGCGCGCTGCTCAGGTACACGACGCGCGCCCCGCGCTCCGCCACCCACTCGAGCTCGTCGCACGCGCGCCCGAGGTCCTGGAGCGAGATCATCGGCGTGGGGAACACCGCGTTCTCGTAGCCGAAGGTCCAGTGCTCGAGCATCCACTGGTTGAGCGCGTGGAACGACACCGCGACCGCGAACGGATCCTCGGGCATCGCCTGCTCGATCACGCTGCCGAGCGTCGGCCACATCAGGGCCCGGCTGATCCCGTACTCCTGCATGAGCTTGTAGCGGGGCTCCACGTCGTAGAACGCGTCGAGGCCGGCGATCGACCGGCGCTTCAGCGGGTCGTCGTCCTGGCCGCCGGGCACCGCCACTCGGGTGAACGTCGGGTTCGGGATCGCGCGCTCGATGCGGTCCTTGACGACGAGACGGGTGCGGTTGCCCTCCTGGATGTACTTGACCAGGCCGTCGTACTCCTTGGGCATGAACTTCGTGAACGAGTCGGTGTTCTCGTACATGTGGTTGTCGACGTCGAAGACCGGATGCTCGAGGTTCCGCTCCCGCACGAAGAACAGCTCTTCGTCAGCCATGTCGTCACTCCCTCGTCATTCGCTGGACATGTGTCCAGGATCTCGGAACTGGTCGATCACGAGCGCGTAGCGCGAACGCAGCACGCCGGCCAGCGACTTGCGCGAACGCCCCGCCGCCCACGCCTCGATCGCGTCCATCGTCAGCGCGCCGAGGATCTCGCCCAGCTCCGCCGGGTCGGCCCGCCGTTGCAGCTCACCGCGACGGCGCGCACCGGCCAGCACTTCGCGCGCGAGGTCGGCGAAACGCGTGGCGCGTGCCACCTCGCCCTGGCCGGCCTGGATCAGACCCAGCCGCCAGCTGTTGATCACGAGTTGCGCCAACGACTTCGGCACCGCCTGCATCCGGCGGGCGATGCCGCGCACCAGCACATCGAGCTGCGCGTCGAGCGAGTCGGAGTCGTGGGCCTCGTCGAGATCGGTGGCGACGCCCGCCGCAGTCGCTCCGGCGAGGCTCGCGAGCAACCGCTCCTTGCTCTCGAAGTGGAGGTAGAAGGTGGTGCGCCCGACGCCGGCCTCGGAGCAGATCTCCTCGACCGTCACCGAGTCGAAGCCGCGTTCGCCCCAGAGCCGCGCCGCGGTGCGGAGCAGACGTCGTCGCGTCTCCCTGCCGCGTTCCTGCCGGCCGAGCGTCCCGCGCGACGCGCCGCCGAGCTCCGCGCCGAGCGCCACTCCGAGGTCGGTCATCGAGGTTCTAGGCGGTCGCCGCGACGCGGGCCTGGCCGGCCATGCCGGACGACTCGTACGCGGCGCGGATCTGCTGGCGCGCCTCTGCCGGCAGCAGTGCCTGCGGCGGTCGCGAGTAGGGGTAGTCGCCGATCGGCAGGCCGATCACCGACGCCGCGAGCTTGAACGCCTCGCCCCAGTGCGTGAAGTACTCGGGCCGACCGGGGTAGCAGGTGTTCCACCCGCCACCCATGTCGATGCCCGACCGCACGGAGTTGGCCTTCCAGTACGCGCGGGCGTCGTCGAGCGCGCCGTCCCAGATGAGCTGCCAGTACTGCGAGTACCACTTGTCGCCCGGCGTCTCGAACAGGTACCCCGAAGTCCCGAGCTGCGCCGGCGCGACGATGCCGTCCTGGAGCCAGCCGGCCTCGTACACCATGAAGTCGCACTCCCAGATCTGCAACTCGGGCACGAGCGCGTGCAGCACTCGCGTCGGCATGATGCTGTCCTGCACGCCCTCCTTCACCGCGACGACCGCGGGGATCGCGTCGTAGATGGTCGCCATCTCCGCCGACGTGAGCACGTAGCCCGACGACGGCGAGTTGAACATGCCGAGCGCGAGGTCGGTGCGGTCGGCCAGGTACCGGAAGAACCGCAGCACGCCCTCGCCACCGTGCACCTCCATGATCGGCGTCTGGATGAAGGCGATATCGGCACCGTGCTCCTGCGCGTGGAGCGTGAGCTCGAGCGTGTCCTTGGCCGACGCGGCCGACGTGCAGGCCTGGATCACGACGTCGGGGTTGATCGCGCGTGCCTCCTCGACCGCGATCTCGAGCAGCTGCTTGCGCTCGGGGATGGTCAGCGACCACCACTCGGCGATGCCGCTGGTGAGCCAGAGCATCGCGTGGTCGAGGTCACCGATGCAGTAGCGCACCAGCGTGCGGTACGCGTCCCAGTCGATGTCGTCACCGTCGCGACCCTCGAAGGGCGTGTAGAGCGAATCGCCGATGCCGTGGAGGCCGCCGTCGGCCGCCCACGCTCGCGCGTCACGTGCAGAAACCATGGTGCGCTCCTCGTCCGGATGCTTCAGCTCGTCGAGAGCTCGTCAAGGTCGTGTCAGCGTACACCGCTTTCTGAACACGTGTTCATGTCGTCGGCCGTGGGCGCAGGCTGGAGGGTTGACGCCGTCGGAGGATGGGCAGCACGATCCCGATGCGTCGTGGCCGGTCGCGGTCGTGCTGCGGCATCGCGGTCTGGCGCCTGGCGGGACGAGGGTCGAATGGTCGACGTGGGAAGCGTGTCCGAGCGGGCGTTGACCGCGGGGATGATCGCGACCGCGCTGGTGTTCGGGCTCCGCCACGGGATCGACTGGGATCACCTCGCCGCCATCACCGACCTCACCGGCTCGCAGCCCACCCCTCGCCGTTCGATGTGGATCGCGACCTGCTACGCGCTGGGTCACGCGGCGGTGGTGTTCGGGCTCGGGGTCGCGGCGATCGTGTTCGCCGAACGGCTGCCGAGCGGTGTCGACGACGTGATGGAGCGCGTCGTCGGCGCCACCCTCCTGGTCCTCGGCGTCTACGTGCTGGTGTCGCTGGTGCACCACGGACGTGCCTTCCGGATGCGGAGCC
>DASUAS010000407.1:0-3485 GCA_035763625.1 Acidimicrobiia bacterium | reverse complement strand
CACCGAGCGGGCGCGGCAGGTCGTCGTGCTCGCGCAGGAAGAGGCGCGCACCCTCAAGCACAACTACATCGGGACCGAGCACATCCTGCTGGGCCTGATCCACGAGGGCGAGGGCGTCGCCGCGAAGGCGCTCGAATCCCTCGGCATCTCGCTCGAAGCCGTGCGCGCCCAGGTCGAGGAGATCATCGGCCACGGCGGCACCGCGCCGTCGGGCCACATCCCGTTCACGCCGCGCGCGAAGAAGGTCCTCGAGCTCTCGTTGCGCGAGGCGCTGCAGCTCGGACACAACTACATCGGCACCGAGCACATCCTGCTCGGTCTCATCCGCGAGGGAGAGGGCGTCGCCGCGCAGGTGCTCGTGAAGCTGGGCGCCGACCTGTCGCGCGTGCGCCAGCAGGTGATCCAACTCCTGTCCGGCTACGCCGGCGCGAAGGAGGGTGCGCCCCAGGGCGCCGGCTCGGCGACCGAGACCACCCAGGGTGGCTCGCTCGTGCTCGACCAGTTCGGTCGCAACCTCACCCAGCTCGCGCGCGACAAGAAGCTCGACCCCGTGATCGGGCGCGAGAAGGAGATCGAGCGCGTCATGCAGGTGCTGTCGCGCCGCACCAAGAACAACCCGGTGCTGATCGGCGAGCCCGGCGTCGGCAAGACCGCCATCGTCGAAGGCCTGGCCACCGACATCGTCGGCGGCGACGTGCCCGAGACGCTCCAGGGCAAGCAGCTCTACACGCTCGACCTCGGCGCGCTGGTCGCGGGCTCCCGCTACCGCGGCGACTTCGAGGAGCGCCTCAAGAAGGTGCTGAAGGAGATCCGCACCCGCGGCGACATCATCCTGTTCATCGACGAGCTGCACACGCTCGTCGGTGCCGGCGCGGCCGAGGGCGCGATCGACGCCGCCAGCATCCTCAAGCCGATGCTCGCCCGCGGTGAGCTCCAGACCATCGGCGCCACCACGCTCGACGAGTACCGCAAGCACCTCGAGAAGGACGCCGCGCTCGAGCGGCGCTTCCAGCCGATCAAGGTCGAGGAGCCGACGGTCGCGCACACCATCGAGATCCTGAAGGGTCTGCGCGACCGCTACGAGCAGCACCACCGGGTCACCATCACCGACCAGGCGCTCGTGGCCGCGGCGAACCTCGCCGACCGCTACATCTCCGACCGGCACCTTCCCGACAAGGCGATCGACCTCATCGACGAAGCAGGTTCGCGCCTGCGCATCCGTCGCATGCAGGCACCGCCCGACTACCGCGAGCTCGAAGACCAGATCGCGGGCACGCGCAAGGAGAAGGAAGCCGCCATCGAGGCGCAGCAGTTCGAGCGTGCCGCGAAGCTGCGCGACGACGAGAAGGCGCTCCTCGAACAGCGGGAGGCCAAGGAGACGGAGTGGCGCGCCGAGGGCGTCGACCTGTTCAACGAGGTCACCGAAGAGTCGATCGCCGAAGTGCTGGCGCTGTGGACGGGCATCCCCGTCTACAAGCTCACCGAGGAGGAGACCGCCAAGCTGCTCCGCATGGAGGACGAGCTGCACAAGCGGATCGTCGGCCAGGAGCCCGCGATCAAGGCGGTGTCGCAGTCGATCCGGCGCACACGTGCCGGCCTCAAGGACCCCAAGCGCCCGTCGGGCTCGTTCATCTTCCTCGGCCCCTCGGGCGTCGGGAAGACCGAGACGGCGAAGACGCTCGCCGAGTTCCTCTTCGGTGACGAGACCGCGCTGATCCAGCTCGACATGTCGGAGTACATGGAGAAGCACACGGTGTCGCGGCTCGTGGGTTCGCCTCCGGGATACGTCGGCTACGACGAAGGCGGTCAGCTCACCGAGGCGGTGCGGCGCAAGCCGTTCTCCGTCGTGCTCTTCGACGAGATCGAGAAGGCGCACCCCGACGTGTTCAACACGTTGCTCCAGATCCTGGAGGACGGTCGTCTCACCGACGCCCAGGGGCGCACGGTCGACTTCAAGAACACCGTGATCATCATGACCTCCAACCTCGGCACCGCCGACCTGCGCAAGACCGCGGTCGGGTTCGGCAAGGCCGACGAGGCGGTGACCTACGAGAAGATGAAGGAGAAGGTGCACGAGGACCTGAAGCGCAGCTTCCGGCCCGAGTTCCTGAACCGCATCGACGAGATCATCGTCTTCAACGAGCTCACCAAGGAAGAGGTCACCGAGATCGTCGACCTGCTGATCAAGCGGGTGATGGACCAGTTGGAGAGCCAGGGCCTCGGCCTCGAGCTCACCACCGACGCCAAGCTGCTGCTCGCGGCGAAGGGCTACGACCCGTCGCTGGGCGCCCGGCCGCTGCGCCGTGCCATCCAGCGCATGATCGAGGACCCGCTCTCGGAGAAGATCCTGTGGAAGGAGTTCCACGCCGGCGAGACGATCGTGGTCGACGCGCTCGACGACGAGATCGTCTTCCGGGCCGTCGAGGGGATCGAGCCACCCCCGGTCGAGCTCGCCGGTTCCGGTTCCGCGGAGTAGGGGTCGATCACCTCTTCGCTCCCATCCCGGGCCAAGGCGGCCACGCACCGCTCGAGGACCAGCCGGATTCGGCTGGTCCTCGTCGCGTTGGCGGTCATGCTGCTGGCTGCGGCGTGCAAGGTCGACACCACCGTCACCGTGACCGTCCACGACGACGGCAGCGGCGTCGTCACCGTGACCGCGGTGCTCGACGCCGACGCGGTGAAGGCGACCGAGTCGGGGGGTGGCAAGCTCGAGGACCGGCTGCGCCTCGGCGACCTCGCGCAGGCGGGTTGGACCCTGCAGCCGTGGGCGCGCGCCGCCGACGGCTCGGCGCAGATCACCTTCTCGAAGCCGTTCAGCTCGCCCGAGCAGGCCACCGCGATCGTCAAGGAGCTCAACGGCACCGTGGGGCCGCTGCACGACCTCACCGTCTCCCGTGACCCGGGCACGTTCTCGACCACGTACTCGACGACCGGCACCCTCGACCTGAAGCACCTGCAGACCGGTCTCACCGCGGACAACGACGTCGTCGGATCGCTGGTGAAGCAGGGCGTCGACGCGAACGCGGTCGACCAGTCGCTGCTCGCCGACCTGCGCGACTCGTTCGACCTCACGGTCAAGGTCGAGCAGCCCGGGGGCACGACGGTGGTGAAGGGTGTCCCGGGGAAGACCACGCCGGTCGACGCGTCGACGTCGGTGCTCGACACCACGCGCGTGATCCTGGTGACGATCGCGGTGGTGCTGGTGGTCGCCGCGGTCGTCGTGCTGCTGTGGCCACGGCGACGCCGTCGCCGTCGGGCGAACCGCCGAGGTGCTCGAGGCGCCACGACGGCGCGGCCCTGAGGGATCCATCCGGGCGAGAACCGGGCGAGAACCCGGGCGAGAGCCCGGGCGAACATCTCGGACTTCACCGACGCATGTGGGGGTCAACTCCGAGATGTTCGTGGTGGTCGACGTCCGCGTGCCTGTCACACCCCGGGCGTACGGTCGCCCGATGAAGACCAAGACGATCCACCGGTGTTCGGAG
>DASUAS010000406.1:0-6442 GCA_035763625.1 Acidimicrobiia bacterium | reverse complement strand
ACGGCCTCGAGGTGTTCTTCCGCCTCGTCGAGCGGGCCGACGTGGTGGTCGAGAACTTCCGCCCGGGGGTGAAGGAGCGCCTCGGCATCGCTCCCGAGGCGGTGTGGGCGGTGAACCCCCGCGTCGTCTACGCGTCGATCTCGGGCTTCGGCCAGGACGGCCCGTACGCGTCGCGACCGGGTGTCGACCAGATCGCGCAGGGCCTCGGCGGTCTCATGAGCGTCACCGGACCGCCCGGATCGGGGCCGTGGCGCGTGGGCATCGCCATCTCTGACACCGCCTCCGGGACGCTGCTCACCCAGGGTGTGCTCGCGGCGTTGCTCGCGCGTGCGCGCACCGGTCGCGGCCAGTGGGTGCACACGTCGCTGCTCGAGGCCATGGTCAGCTTCATGGACTTCCAGGCCACGCGCTGGCTGATCGACGGCGAGGTGCCCGGGCAAGAAGGCAACCAGCACCCGACGATGGTGCCGATGGGTGCGTACCCCACTGCCGACGGCCATCTCAACGTGTCGGCGCTGCGCGACTTCGAGGGCTTCTGCGACCTGCTGGGCGCACCCGAGCTCGCCACGGATCCGCGCTACGTCGACTTCGCGTCCCGGCACGCGCACCGCGAGGAGCTCGACGCCGACCTCGCGCGCGTCCTCCAGACGCGCACGACGGCCGAGTGGGTGGATCGCCTCGCCGAGCACGTGCCGTGCGGTCCGGTGCTCGCGGTGGACGAGGTGTTCGCCGATCCGCAGGTCGAGCACCTCCAGCTCACCCGGCGCGTGTCGCACCCGACGCGCGGCGAGGTCGACGTGCTCCGTCCACCACTGACGTTCAGCGACACTCCCGCGACGGTGCGCTCGGGTGTGCCGGCCGACGGCGAGCACACGCGCGTCGTGCTGAAGGAGCTCGGCTACTCCGACGACGAGATCGCGACCCTCCACACGTCGGGTGCAGTGGGCATCCGAGAAGGACGACGGACCCCATGACGACGGTCACCCCCGAGCCCATCGAGACCGGTACCGAGAAGATGCTCGCCCACGTCGAGGGCGGCATCGGCTGGATGACGTACAACAACCCGGCTCGCCACAACGCGATGTCGTACGACATGCAGATCGCGGTGCCGCGCATCCTCGGCGCGTTCGCGTCCGATCCCGAGGTCCACGTGATCGTGGTGCAAGGTGCGGGAGATCGCGCGTTCGTGTCGGGCGCCGACATCTCCGAGTTCTCGGAGAAGCGCACGACGGTCGCGGCCCGCGCCGACTACGACGAGGCGCTGGCGGAGGCCTGGGCGTCGTGGCGCACGGTCGACAAGCCGATCATCGCCATGATCCGCGGGTACTGCATCGGAGGTGGGCTCCTCACCGCGATGAAGGCCGACATCCGCGTCGCGGCCGAGGGCAGCGAGTTCGGTGTCCCCGCAGCCAAGCTCGGGCTCGGCTACGCGTACGGAGGCGTCGAGGAGCTCATGGGCGTGGTCGGTCCCGCGTGGACGGCCGAGATCCTCTTCTCCGCCCGTCGTCTGAGCGCGCAGGAGGCCCACCACATCGGTCTCGTGAACCGCGTGGTGCCGGTCGACGCGCTGGAGGCGACGGTTCGCGACCTGGCGAGCGTCATCGCGGCCAACGCACCGCTCACGGTGCAGGCGTGCAAGGCCGCGATCCGCGAGGCCCGGCGCGACCCCGCCGACCGCGACCTCGACGCGGTCGAGCGAATGGTCGAGGCCTGCTTCCGATCCGAGGACTACCTCGAAGGGCAGGCCGCGTTCGCCGAGAAGCGGCCGCCGCGCTTCCGGGGGGCGTGAGGGTCCCTCGGACCGAGGCGCTCGCACCACGTCGCTGAACGGCGGGCGCGTCAGCCCGACGGCGGACGGCCGCTGCGGGCGACCTCCGAGAACCCCCAGAACAGCAGGAACGCGCCGATGGCGATGGCGACGATGTTGCCGGCCGACGCGCCGCGGTCGGCGGCGTCGACCACGTTCAACGCCAGGAGCAGGATCCCGACGAGCGAGAAGGCGATTCCACGGTTGCGTTCCGGCACGAGCGGAGAACCTAGCCGGAGCACGAAGCGCGAGTTCCGGAAGCCGCGTTTCCGTGTGCACCCGGATATGTCATGATCCGGTCCGCACTCGACGAGGGGGGAGAAGTTCCATGCGCAAGTTGACCGTCGCCGGAGCCGCCGTGCTGGTGGTGCTCGGGCTCGTGCTCGTCGGAGCGCCTGCGGGCGCCCAGTCGAGCGGATCCTCCAACGAAGTCGGCGTCTCGGCCAAGACGATCAGGGTCGCGGTCGTCGCCGACGTCGACAACCCGATCGCGCCGAACGTGCTGAAGGGCATCGTCGACGGCGTCCAGGGCTGGGGCAAGTACGTGAACGCCACCGGCGGCATCGGCGGCCGCAAGGTGCAGGTCGACTTCATCGACTCCAAGCTGAACCCCAACGACACCCGCAACGCCATCATCAAGGCGTGCTCGGAGGACTACGCGCTCGTCGGCACCGGCACGCTGCTGCTGCAGACGGTCGCCGACATCACGAGCTGTCCCGACTCCGCGGGGAAGGCGACCGGCCTCCCCGACATCGCGGCGTTGGTCACCAACTCCGAGGAAGGGTGTGCACCGACCGGGTACGCGATCACGCCGCCGTCGGTCGAGTGCAACACGAGGACTCAGCCGACGCAGACCTACCGCGTCAACAACGGTGACTCCAAGTACCTGTTGAAGCACAACAAGGGTCTGCACGGCTCGTTCGTGCTCGCCAGCGACTCGCCGTCGGTGGCGCGCACGTCGAAGGTGCTCAACAAGGGCGCCCAGGCCGCCGGCATCAAGGCCGACAGCTCGTGGAACGTCACCGCCAACTCACCGCAGAGCCAGTACACGCCGATCATCCAGGCCATGAAGAACGACAACTCCAACTACGGATTGAGCCTGCAGGCGGTCACCGGTGTCGTCTCCGAGCGCCAGGAGGCACAGCTCCAGGGCTTCAACGACCCGAAGACCGTGTGGGAGTGCACGCTCGCCTGCTACCAGGACGACTCCGTCATCAAGGCGGGCGACGTCATGAACGGCGAGTACATGGCGCTGGCGTTCCTGCCCTTCGACGAGGGTTCGGCCAACCCGATGACCAAGAACTTCGTCAAGTACGTGGGCAAGGACAACCTCAACGGGTTCGCCAGCTGGGGCTTCACCTCCGGGCTGCTGTTCGAACAGGCGGCCAAGGCCGTGGTGCAGAAGGACGGCAAGGACGGGCTCACCCGCGCCAACCTGCTCGCCGAGCTGGCGAACATCCACGACTTCGACGGCCAGGGCATGGTCGGCACGACCGACATCGGCAACAAGGTGGGCACGAGCTGCTTCATGCTCGACCAGTTCAAGGACGGGAAGTTCGTCCGCGTGTACCCGACCAAGAAGGGCACGTTCGACTGCACGAAGTCCAACACCTACACGTTCCAGGACAACCTGAACGGGTAGTCACGCCCACGTTGACGATCAGGCGTCGCGCATCCGCTCCCACCCGGGGGGCGGAGGCGCGAGCATCCAGAACTGCTCGGCCACTGCGCCGTTGATCCGTGCCTCGAGCGCGTGATCACGGCGCAGTGGTGCGAGTTGCGACACGTAGCACTCGATGGCGGCGCGCTTGCGGGTGTGATCCTGCAGCGTCGGGACGATCATCGGCGTGGGCCAGAGGTCGGAGCGGAAGAGCTTGGAGAGCCGCCAGGCCATCATCCCCGGGATGTGCTTGTAGCCGGCGTCCTCGTACGCGAACCACGAGAGATCGGGACGCTCCCGCGCGACCTGCAACCCGGCGTCGTGCGTGACGACGTGGTCGGGGTTGGCCAGCCCGAGCGGGAGCACGACCGCGGTGGGCGCGACCGCGTCGACGACCGCCGCGAGAGCGGGCGCGACGTCGTCGGGGGTGGCGCGCTCGTGAGGTGAGAGGTACTGGTGGTCGACGAACTCCAGCCAGCGGTGCTCGGCGCCCAGGAGCTCGAGCGCAGCGAGGTCCTCCCGGCGGCGGATGGCGACCACGTCGTCGCCGGCGCGGAAGCCGCCGAGCGCGTCCCACTCGCTCGGTTCGTCGGGGTAGCGGTCGGGCGGCCCTGCGAACACGGTGCAGACCGTCGAACCCGGGTGTGCCATGAGCAGGTGACCGGCACCCATCGCGGCGTCGTCGAAGTGCGGTGAGAACACCAGCACCCGGTCGAAGGTGCCAGGAGGCAGCACTCCCCAGGTGAGCCCGTGGTCGGTCATGTGCTCGCGGCCCTGTCGATCGCGACCGGCGCCTCGACGCGGATGAACACGCCGTCGGCGCGCGCGGTGACCGTGCCGTCGGCGCTGATCGTGCCCACGGTGAACACCTTGCGCCCCTCCGTGCGATCCACCCACGCGTCGAAGGCGAGCTCCTCGCCGATCGGCGTGGGCCGCTCGTAGCGGATCGTCAGCGTGCCGGTGTACGCACCGAGCCCGAGGCACGCGTTCACCGCGCCGAGGAGCTCGTCGAGCACGAGGGCCACCACCCCACCGTGCACCGTGCCGGGCGGCCCGGTGTACGGCGCATCGAGGGTGCCGCTCCCGTGCATGCGCTCGCCGTCGAAGGTGAACACGACCGGCGGCGCGATCGCGTTGAGCGGGCCGACGACCGGGCTGTACGGGAAGAAGCGGGCGGGGTCGCCGGTGGCGAACTGCTCGCGGTCGGGGTACATGGCGCGCAGCGCGTTCTGGCCGGGGACGCCGTCGACCTGATGAGGCGCGAGGAGCTCCGTCGCCTCGCGCACGAGTGCTGCGGCGCGCTCGAGCGCTTCGAAGGGCGCGTCGGCCATGCGTTGCGTCGCGATCAGCGCCCGGGTGGCGTCGACCAGCGATTCGGTCGCGCCCCGATGCGCCACCTGGGGCGCGGAGCTGTCGGTCTCGTCGGGGTCGTTCGTCGGGGACGCCATCGAGCGGCGAGGCTACGTGACGCCCCGCGCCGTGCTACGCGCGTGTCGCGGCGGATGCCTCCGTGCTCAGGAGGCGCCGTTCGAGCGCGGCGTCGAGGCTGAAGCGCCCGGCGCCGAACACGGCGGCGACGAGCGCAAGGAAACCGAGGGCCAGGTTCAGCTCGTACCCCGACTTCACGCCCGTCGCGTTGATCCCGTTGGCCCACGTCACCGTGATGATCGCCATCATCATGTCGCCGAAGATCGCCGCGCCCGCCAGCCGCGAGAACAGCCCGATGGCGAGCGCGATGCCACCGCCGAACTCGATGATCCCGCCGAGCACGGCGAAGAGCTCACCCGGGTGGAGATGCGCGGTGTTCGCGAAGTAGGTCGCCGACGCGTGCAGGCCGGGGCCGTCGAACCACCCGAAGAGCCGTCGCGACCCGTGGTAGATGAAGATCCACGCCAGCACGAGGCGCACCGCGAGCAGGCACACGTCGGCGGGGAGTGCGGCGGTGCGACTGCTCAGCAGGATCCTCAAGAGCTCGCGGCTCCGAGAGGGACGCTTCGCGACAGACGTCGTCACCATCACACGACCTCGCACTTGTCGGCCGCGTCCCGTGCGTCGCGGGCGCGGACGTGGTCGCGGGAGAGTCTTCCATCCTTGCGCGCGTCAGGCGCCGAAACCGGCGGCAGGTCGGCGGATCCGCGCACCGGACGGAACGGCGCGACCATCTGCGCGGCGAAGACCGAGAGGTGCCGTGCTCGAGGGGCTTCCTGCTCGACGATCAGCGGTCGACCGGCCAACCCGGTGTCGGTCCGGATCGTGTCCTCGGTCGGGAACACGGCCCGGTGGAAGAGCTGATCCCAGATCGTGAGCGCGAAGCCGAGGTTGACGTCGGCCGGACCGTCGACCTTGTGGTGGATGCGGTGGTAGTTCGGGCTGACGAAGACGCGCTCGAGCGGCCCGAAGCCGAGGCGGGTGTTCGAATGGGCGAACGCGACGATGGCGCCGTAGACGACGAGCACCGTGATCGACATCGCGCCGTTCGCGAGCAGCACCACGCCCGGGAGCAGCGCGACGAGGTACGAGAAGTGGATCAGGGGGTGCGTGCGGAAGACGGTCAGCACGCTCATGTCCTCCTGCGAGTGGTGCAGCTCGTGGAACCGCCAGAGCATGCGGGTGCGGTGGTTGGCGAGGTGCACCGCCCAGTTGCAGGCGTCCATGGCGACGACGATCGCCGCGATCGCGGCCCACCGCGGCACGAGGCCGATCCGGGGCAGGACGATCCACGGGAACGACGTCTGCGCGACGTGCACGGTCGCGAGCGTGAGCCCGGTGACGAGCGGCACGACCAGCGTCGCGTTCACCACCGTGAACAGCAGGTCGTGGCGGTATCCCCGGGCGAACATCGGGCGGGGTTGCGCGGGCCACGTCCGCTCGACGACGAGGAACACGCCGATGATCGCGAGCGTGGCCGGACCGGCCACGACCGCGCGCAAGCTCACGACCGAGCCGGCGAAGTCGGCGCCGCCCCAACCGTTGGT
>DASUAS010000405.1:0-4320 GCA_035763625.1 Acidimicrobiia bacterium | reverse complement strand
GGTCGCGGTCAGGTCGCGCTCAGGCGGTGACGTCGACCGGGGTGCCGAGCGGGAGCTGCGCGGCCAACGTCGTGATGGCGGTGTTGTCCATTCGGATGCAGCCGTGTGACACGCTCTGGCCGAGCGCCGACGCGTCGTCGTTCCCGTGGATGCCGATCTCCGCGTCACCGCCGGCGAAGGTCTCGAGCGCGTCGGAGTGGCTCGAGAGGCCGTACGCGTACGGCCCGTAGGGTCCGCCGGGATCCGGCGCCTGCAGCAGCACGTACAGGTAGTAGGTGCCGGTCGGCGTCGGGGTGTCGGGCGCGCCGACCGCGACCGGCCCCGTGTACACGACGTCGTGGGCCTTGGTGACCGTGATGGTGTGGGCACCGAGCGCGACCGCGATGCGGTACGGGTTCGCGGCGAGCGTGACGTCGGCGGCCTGCACCCAGCCGGTGCTGCCGTTCGGACGCACCGGGAGCAGCACCTCGACCCAACCGTCGGGGCGCTGCGACTTCACGAGGAAGGTCTGGGGCACCCCGGTCGCCGAGTTGCCGGGGTCGTAGAACCAGGGGTTCGGGAACTGCTGGCTCGGCGCCGGTTGATCCGGCGACGTGAACACACCGATGTTCGTCACCGTCGGCTTCACCGTGGCGATGTACGAGATGTAGTCGGGCACCGCCGTCGTCGTCGTGGGCGCGACGGTGGTCGTCGACGGCGCAGTGGTGGTGGGCGGACGCTTCGCCTCGACCCGGGCCGCGCTGTCGTTGCCACCACCACCGCCACCGCAGCCGGCCAGCGCGAGCGCGGCGACGATGACGGAGAGGAGTGCGGTGCGGAGCCGGCTCAAGGCCGTCGAGCGTACCGAGTCGCGATGGTGGGATCGTCGCGGTTGGTGCCTCGCAGGTGTTGCAGGCCGCCGCGGAGGGTCGCGAGGCGCACGGTGGGGAGCGGCGCGAACCCGACGACCCGGCGCAGCCGGAGCGAGTAGACGATGTTCGGGATCGCGACGGCCACGGCTGACGCCACAGCCACCCAGTACACACCCATGTGCGCCGCGGCCAGCTCGGCCACGACCGCCGCTACCGCGGCCACGACCGCAACCCGCGCGACGTACGCCTCTTCCCGCACGATGATGAGCAGCACCGCGGTGGCTCCGGTGGCGAGGTTGATCGTCTGGCCGAGCAGGAGCACGAGGGCCAGCCCGTACGCGCCGCCGAACTCGGAACCCAGACCACGGGTGAGCAGCTCACGCCCGAGCACGACGAACGCGAGGATCGAGGCGAAGCTCACCGCGCACGCCACGGTGGTGGTGAGCGCCATGACCTGACGCAGCGCGACGCGCCGCTTCGGGTCGTACTCCCCCTCGGTGATCAGCCCGACCCGTCCGAGCAGCGACGGCAGGACGCCGGAGAGCACCACGAGCGAGAGCGCGAACATCGTGGCGAGGCGCGACGCCACCGCATAGCTGGCCGCCGGTCGACTGGCGAAGCTCCCGCTCACGACCACGACGTCGAACTGGTCGATCACGAGCCCCGCGACGAGCACGAGCGCCACCGCCAGCCCGGACCGCACCACGCGGAGCTCGATCGCGGGTCGCGGCGCTCGCGCGGGCGCGGACCGGGCTTCGATCCGTGCGCGGCGGGCCACCTGCGCGACACCCGCGATCCCGACCACCGCCGACGCCACCGCCACCGTCGCGATGCCCGACGCGAGCGAGACGTGGCCGACCACCAGCCCGCTCAGGACGACCGCCACGAGCCAGAGCACGTTGCGGCTGCCGTGTCCGACGAGCATGGCGGTGAGGTCGCGGCCCCACGACCGGGGCAGGTCGGCGGCGCCGTAGCGAGCGGTCTCGCTGACACACCAGAGCAGCACCAGCGCCGCGGGGAGCAGGCCGAGGCGGCCCGACCCCGGCCACCCGCCGGGCAGCGCTTCGCTCCCGAGGAGCGCGACCGCGGCGAGCGCCGCGGTGACGAGGATGCCGACGAGCAGATAACGGAGGACGGCGCGGGCGCGGAAGTGGTCCGGGGCCAACCAGTAGTGGCGCACGGCGAGGCGGTCGAAGCCGAAGCGTCCCAACACCGAGATCAGGCCGACCGCGGGGATCAGGGCCGCGAGGCTCACGAAGTCACCGGAGCGCATGCGCCGGGCCAGCAACCCGAGCGCGGCCGCGCCGCAGGCGGCACCGAGCGCCACGCCCAACGCGGCCAACCCACCCGAACGCCGGAGCGAGATGGGCGGGTCGGGCGAGCTGGGCGCCGTCGTCGCCGCCGTCGCCGTCGTCGGCTCCATTGCCAAGGTCGCCACGGGGACACGATGCAGCGGAGGTGCTGCCACCCGATCAGACAAGGGCGCGCACCACCCGGTCGATCGCTTCGAGCTGCGGCCGCTCGTCGAACTCGGTCACGGCCCGGGTGCGGTTCCGTGCGCCCAGATCGGCGCGGGTCGCGCCGTCGCGCAGCAGCTCCGAGACCGCCTCGGCGAACCGCGTGTGGTCACCGGGTTCGACCACGTGGCGACCGTCGCCCAGTGCATGGCGCATCCCCCCGACGTCGAAGGCGACGACCGGCACGCCCGACGCCATCGCTTCGAGGGTCGCGTACGACATGCCCTCCCATCGCGACGGCTGCGCGCACACGTCGGCAGCGGCGTACCAGGGCCACACGCGGTCGGTGCTGCCGGCGAGGAGCACGCCCGGCGCTCGCAGCGCCGCGATCGTCGACTGGTGCGGCCCGTCGCCGACCAGCACGAGGGTGGCGTCGGGGACGGTCGCCCGCACCACCTCCCACCGGCGGGCGAGGTCGAGCTGGCCCTTCTGGTGGACGAGGCGTCCCACGCAGAGCGCGACGGGGACGTCGGGGTCGAGGCCCAGGTGTCGTCGCGCTCGCTCGCGCGAGACGGCGTCGGCGGGAGCCCACGACGCGACGTCCACACCGTTCGAGATCATCACCGGTGGCCTCTGCCATCCGAAGGTCTGCGTCGACGCGACCTCGTCGACGTTGAGCGTCAGCACGACGGTGGTCCAGCGGGCCGCCCACCGCTCCCACGCGCGCGCCCCGCACCGGCTGGGACCCTCGCGGACGAACGACCAGGCGTGGGGCGTGAAGACGGTCGGGAGTCGGCCGCGCACCAGGAGGCGACCGACCAGCCCGGCCTTCGACGAGTGGAGGTGGACGACGTCGGGTGCGAAACCGGTGATGATCCGTGACAGCGAGGTGAGCTCGCGCGGGTCGACGAACGGCGCACTCCGGGCGGTCCAGGTCTGGTGCGCCACGCCGTCGGCGACGCGCAGGCGTGCCGGCCCGGCGACCGCGACCGTCGCGCCGCCTTCGGCCTGGAACGCGGAGAGCGCGGCGACGTGTCGCGGGACGCCGGCGTGGTCGCACTGCGTCACGTGGAGGATCCTCATTCCGACGCCGTCTCACGGACTCGGCGCGGCTCGCGCTCGATTCCGACGTACGAGGCGCCCAGCAGGAGACCGAGGACGATCCACCAGTGCCGGTGGAGCAGCCCGTCGATGCCGAACGAGCCGACGAAGAGGCAGAAGCTCACGCACAGGAGACCGCGCACGTCGACCGGCGCGGGCGGCCGCAGCGCCGCGCGCAGCCCCCGGAAGGTCACGATCCCCACCAGCGCGATGAACGCGGCCAGCGCGAGCAGACCGGCCTCACCGAGCAGCGCGAACACGGTCGAGTGGATCACGTAGCCGATCTCGTGGCGGGCAGCACCGAAGCCGGCCCCGAAGAAGGGGTCGGCCTTGGCGTAGTCGAGCGAGAGGTGGACGAACGCTTCCCGTGTCGACGTCGTGTCCGGTCGCCCTGCGAAGTGCTGTTGCACGATCCCGGAGGCGGCGAGGGCCACCCCGGCCGCCGCGACCACGACGAGCGCCGACACGATCAGCCGGACGTTCCGCCGGCGGACCACGCCCTCCCACACGAGGTAGGCGATGAGCCCGGCCGCGAAGGCGACGTACCCCGTGCGCGAGTACGTGAGGATCAGCAGCACGACGCCGAGCGCGGTCGCGACGAGGCCGGCGGTGCGACGGAACGCGCGCGTGGTGAGCGCGAGCAGGGCCACGGCCGCCAGCAGGGTCGCGTTGGAGTTCTGGTCGAACATGCCCCCGGCCAACCGACCCGAGCCGCCGGTGGGGAACGGGGTGAGCAGCATGTGACCGAGGCCCGGGACCACGAAGAGGACGTTGAACGCGAGGACACCGACCACGAACGCTCGCACCAGCGCCCGCCGGGCCTCCACGGTGCGCG
Organism: Acidimicrobiia bacterium; assembly: GCA_035763625.1. Taxonomy (GTDB): domain Bacteria; phylum Actinomycetota; class Acidimicrobiia; order IMCC26256; family DASPTH01; genus DASUAS01. The sequence continues at coordinate 76 of DASUAS010000405.1, read as the reverse complement.
CGACGTCGGCGACCACCACCAGGTAGGCGAGCACGACGAGGATCCCGATCAGACGGGTGGAGCCCCAGGTGGCCCG
>DASUAS010000404.1:0-4753 GCA_035763625.1 Acidimicrobiia bacterium | reverse complement strand
CCGCGATCTGGAGGGTGGGTCGTTACGAGGCGACGCCCTCGACGTGGTCGAGCGCCTCGCGGTGGCGCTGATAGGCCCACTGCGCGCTCTCGTTGCACAGCGCCGGGTGGAACCCGATGGCGTGCAGTGCGCGCTCGACGTGGTCGGGATCGTCACCTTGTTCGAGCAACGTGAACGCCACCCGACGGGCTCGACGGCGCGCCTCCGCCAGCGGCGCTTCGGCCAGCTGCCGCTTCGCCCACTCGGCGTGCGCGCGCTGGAGGTCGCGCGGGAGCCGGCGCAGGTGGCGCGTGTTCACCGGCGGGACGTTGCGGCGCACCGCGACGGTGTCGGACTTCGGGTCCTCGCAGGCGAGGTCGAACTGGGTGAGGCGTCGCAGCGTGCGCACGATGGGCGAGGCGCTCCCCTCGCGCTGGCCGAGGCCGAGGGCGTGGGACGTGTCGACGATGGTGAGCTCGACGCCGTCGGGATCGCGGTCGAAGCGGTCGGCGAGGTGGCGCAGCAGCAGCAGGGCGGTGGGACCCAGGGTCGGGAGCCAGAACTGCTCGACGTAGCGCGACCGGGGGTCGTGCCCGAGGGTGTCGACGACGGGGTCGTTCCAGGGCTTGATCAGCAGTGTGGCGGGCATGGCTTCCTCCGCGAGCCGGCCGGCGCTCCCGAGCTGACGTCGGGGCCGGGACGATGGGGGAAGCGCAGCTACGGATCCCGTCGGATCCCGTGTGGATGTGAAGAGTAGTCGAAAAGCCGCGAAGCGGTCAAGTCCCCGGCGGATGCCGTCACCCGTCGACGGGCGGCCTCACCAGACCGTGGGGGCGAGGTCCGCCCACACGGTCGTCCCGGTGCCCGATCGCTCCACGCCCCAGTGCGACGACAGCGCGCTCACGAGCCGCAGGCCGCGGCCGGTGCCGTCGGCCCGTTCGACCAGACGAGGCAGCTGACCGTCGGCGCACCGGTCGGTCACCGAGCATCGGCATCCGTTCGCCGAGTACTCGACCGTCACCGCGATCGGGGTCCCGGCGTGGACCACTGCGTTCGTCACGAGCTCGTCGACGACGACGAGCGCGTCCTCGATGAGCTCGTCGGGAAGCACCGAATCGGCACACGCTTCCCGGAGCCACCGTCGTGCGTGTCCGGGCGCATCCGGAGCGGGCAGCATGTGCAGTTCAGCGCGAGCCCGATCGCCCATCTCGCCGGCGCCCCCTCGTCTGCCCTGTGCACGGGGCCGCGAGTCTCCCGCGCCATCGTGCGGGGAGGAAACGCGGTCACGTGCAATGTGACGTTCGACCATTGCGCGAACCGTGGTGGTCGGGCAAGCCGACGCGCGATCAGGTCTTCGCGTGGAGCCGGGACGCGCCCGTGCCGCGGGCCGGCGCGGGCGCCTGGGCGCGCGCGGGTCGGGCGAACATGCGGCGCGGGTCGACGCCGTAGACCTCGGGTGGGCGGGCCGGCCCGAACAGATAGCCCTGCCCGATCTCGCAGCCCATCGCCTCGAGGTGCCGGTACTGCTCCGGCGTCTCGATGCCCTCCGCCACGGTCGAGAGGCGCAACGCGCGCGCCAGGCCCACCACCGCACCGACGATGGCGGTGCTGTCCTTGCGTACGCCGACGCCCGCAGTGAACGAGCGGTCGATCTTCAACGCTTCGACCGGCAGGCGCTCGAGGTACGCGAGCGACGAGTAGCCGGTGCCGAAGTCGTCGACCGCGAGGTGGAGACCCAGCGCCTGGAGCGCGCCCAGCGCGCTGAGCGCCGACTCCGCGTCGCGCATCAGCGTGCTCTCGGTGATCTCGAGCCACAGCGCCGACGGTGGGATGCCGGTGTCGTGCAGGACGCGCGCGACGTCGTTCGGGAGCGCCGGCTCGGCCAACTGGCGGGGTGAGAGGTTGACGCTCATCGACAGCTGCGGCGCATCGGGGACCGCGTCGAGCCAGCGCACTGCCTGCAGGCACGCCTGCTCCAGGGCCCACACGCCCAGCGGCACGATGAGGCCGGTCTCCTCGGCGAGGGGCACGAACTCCATCGGAGGCACGAGCCCACGCTCGGGGTGCTCCCAGCGGATGAGCGCCTCGAACCCGAACAGCGAGCCGCTCGCCATGTCGATCATCGGCTGGTAGTGCACCCGCAGCTCACCGCGCTCGATCGCCCGATGGAGCTCGTTGCCGGTGCGCAGGTCGTCGACCGCGCGATGGTGTTCCCGGGCGTCGAACAGCTCGGCCCGGTCTCGCCCGCGCTCCTTGGCCCGGTACATCGCGGCGTCGGCGTTGCGGAGCAACATCTCGGGGGAGTCCGCGCCGTTCCCCGACAGCGCGATGCCGATGCTCGCGGTCACGAACACCTCGCCCTCCATCAACGCGACCGGTCGCGCGATGGCATCGGCGATGCGCTCGGCGATCAGCTCGACCGTCTCCTCGCTGGTGACGTCCTGGCACAGGATCGTGAACTCGTCGCCACCGAAGCGGGCGACGACGTCGGAGGGTCCCATCACCGAGCTCAACCGGTCGGCCACCGCCACCAGGAGTCGGTCGCCGGCGGAGTGCCCGAGGCTGTCGTTCACCACCTTGAAGCGGTCGAGGTCGAGGAACAGCACCGCGACTCGTCCGCGTCGCTGCTCCGCGCGCGTCAGCTCGCGGCCGAGGCGCTCGACGAAGTGCAGGCGGTTCGGCAACCCGGTGAGCGGGTCGTGGACGGCCTGGTGTGCGAGTGCCTCGCCGCTGGCGCGCCGCTCGCCGATGTCCTCGACCTGGCAGACGAGATACATCGGGTGCTCGTTGACGTCACGCACGAGCGATGCGCTCACCGACACCCACACCGGGTGGCCGTCGTGGTGCAGGAAGCGCTGCTCCAGTTGTGCGCTCTGCGTCACTCCTGCGAACAGCCGCCGCACCTGCTCGCGGCACTGGTCGCGGTCGTCGGGATGGCAGAGCTCGAGCATCGAGGATGTCAGCAGCTCCGACTCGCCGCGTCCGAGGATCTGCACGAGCGCGCGGTTCACGCGGAACAGGCGACCGTCGATGGAGATGAGCGCCATGCCGATCGGCGCGTGCTCGAACGCGCTGCGGAACCGCTCCTGGGCCTCACGCAGCTCGGCCTCGGCATGGCGACGGTCGGTCAGGTCGCGCGCGCTGATGACGATGCCTTCGACCGACGGGTCGTCGAGCAGGTTCGTGGACACCGCTTCGACGACGCGCCAGGTGCCGTCGGATCGGCGCAGGCGCACCTCCAGCCGGTCGGCGGCCTCCTTGCCCTCGCGAGTGAACTGGAAGGCGCTCCGCGCCGCGTCCCGGTCGTCGGGGTGGATGAGGTCGAACACGTCGGTGCCGATCAGCGGCTCGATTTCGAGGTCGAGGATCCGCTCGGTCACCGGGCTGGCGTAGACGAGCCGGCCGTGGACGTCGACGATCGCCATGATGTCGTTGGAGTCTCGCACCATGGCGCGGAACCGCGCCTCGTTGCGCTCGAGCAGCGCCGTGACCTGGTCGACGGTGCGAGCGGCCCGCCGCCCCACGACCCGCGTCGAGACGATCGCCAGCACGACGATCGCCAGGAGCAGACCGCTCGCGATGAAGCCTTCGGAGCTCACGTCCTTTCTGTCGGTATTCGGCCGCCCCCACCTTGAGCGGCTCGCCCACCGAAGTCAGGCGCGGCGGTCTCCGAGATGGGCGGCCACCACGGCCCGGGCGGCCGCGGTCGGCGTCGTGGTGCCCGCTGCCACCTCGCCTTCGAGGCGTCGGGCGAGGGCGGCGGTGTCCGCGTCGGTGGTGAGGGCGTCGAGCAGCGAGTCGGTCACCTCCGACCACATCCACTCTCGGCTCTGCGCCGCCCGCAGGCTCGGGAGCTCCCCGGCGACCGCAGCCCGGAACTCGCCGACCGCGTCCCACACCTCGGGGATGCCGGTGCCGGCGAGCGCGGAGCAGGTGAGCACCCGAGGGACCCACGCCGCGATCCGGGGCCGCACCAGGTGCAGCGCGGCGGCGTAGTCGGCCGCGGTGTGGGCGGCGATGGCGGCGAGGTCGCCGTCGGCCTTGTTGACGACGACGAGGTCGGCGAGCTCCATGATCCCGCGCTTCAGGCCCTGCAGCTCGTCGCCGCCGCCGGGTGCGACGAGCACGAGGAAGAGGTCGACCATCGCCGCGACCTTGACCTCCGACTGGCCGACGCCCACCGTCTCGACCAGCACGACGTCGAAACCGGCGGCCTCGCACAAGAGCATCGCCTCGCGTGTGCGGCGGGCGACACCGCCGAGCGTGCCGCCGGTGGGGGACGGTCGCACGAACGCGTTCGGCGAGCGCGTGAGCTGCTCCATGCGCGTCTTGTCGCCGAGGATCGACCCACCGCTGCGCGTGCTCGACGGGTCGACGGCGAGGACGGCGACGCGGTGGTCGAGGCCGACGAGGTGGATCCCGAGCGCTTCGATGAACGTCGACTTGCCCGAGCCCGGTGCGCCCGAGACGCCGACTCGGACCGCGCCGCCCACGCGTGGCAGCACCTCGGCGAGGAGCGCCTCGGCGTCGGCTCGGTGGTCGGCGCGCGTCGACTCGACCAGCGTGATCGCGCGCGCGAGCGCGCGCCGGTCGCCGTCGAGCACCTGCCGTGCCAGCTCACTCATGTGCCGAGGGTACGGGAGCTGGGCAACGCCGGAGTGGAAGATGCGTCAGTCGCGGCGGAGCAGGCGAACGACCTCGGCCGCCGCCTCGGGGATGTTGGTGCCGGGCCCGAAGATCGCCGCGACTCCTGCTTCGCGCAGCGCGTCGTAGT
>DASUAS010000403.1:0-5645 GCA_035763625.1 Acidimicrobiia bacterium | reverse complement strand
AGCCCCAACGGCATGACGTACGACAGCATCTCGCCCCTCGAGACGTTCGAGCACGCGCTCGAACTGCTCGACTACGACGCGTTCCGGGCCGAGCAGGCCGCCGCGCGCGCGGAGGGTCGTCACCTCGGCGTGGGCATCTCGAACTACGTCGAACCGTCGACACCCGGCTTCGGTTACTACAGCACCGAGGGCGCGACCATCCGCATCGAGCCGTCGGGCGCGGTCAACGTGTACATCGCGGGCGGTTCCACCGGGAACAGCATCGAGACGACGGTGGTGCAGCTCGCCGCCGACGCGCTCGGCGTCTGCATCGACGACGTCGCCACCAGCCAGGGCGACACCGCGGTCACCGGCTTCGGCGCGGGTGCAGCGGGGAGCCGGAGCGGGTCGATGACCGCGGGCGCGATCGGCGAGACCGCCGCCATCCTGCGCGAGCGGCTCGTCGCCATCGCCGCCCACAAGCTCGAAGCGGCGCCCGAGGACGTCGAGCTGGGCGAGAGCCGAGCGAGCGTGCGCGGGACGCCCGACGTCGGCGTGTCGTTCGCCACCCTCGCCCGCATGGCGTACTTCGAACCGCAGTCGCTCCCCCCCGGTGTGCCCGCCGGGCTCGAGGCCAGCGCGCGCTACACGGCCCGCACCGGTTCGATCTTCGTGAACGCGACCCACGTGTGCACCTGCGAGGTCGACGTCACGACCGGGAAGGTGACGCTGCTCCGCTACATCGTGAGCGAGGACTGCGGTCCGATGATCAACCCGAACGTGGTCGAGGGCCAGATCGCGGGCGGGACGGTGCAGGGCATCGGCGGCGCGCTCTACGAGCACCTCGAGTACGACGACGCCGGCAACCCGGTCACCACGACGCTCATGGACTACCTCGTGCCGACGACAGCCGAGGTGCCGCTGCTCGAGTACGGCCACGTCGAGACGCCGAGCCCCGGCCCTGGTGGTTACAAGGGCGTGGGGGAGGGCGGCGCCATCGGCGCGCCGCCGGCCGTCGTCAACGCGGTTGCCGACGCGCTCGCACCGTTCGGCGTGCGCGCCACTGAGCTGCCGCTCACCCCGTCGGCGATCGTCGGGTTGCTCGCCGGGCGTACGAACTCGTACACGACCAACTGAACCAGGGGAGATCCACGCCATGGGAGAGCTCGAAGGCAAGGTCGCGGTCATCACCGGCGCCGGCTCCGGGATGGGCCGCGCGTGCTCGCACGTGTTCGTGCGCGAGGGCGCACGAGTGCTCGCGGCCGACATCAGCGGACGGGAGGACGAGACCGCGGCCGCGCTCGGCGACGCGGTCAAGCCGTTCCGCGTCGACGTGACCCAGGAGGAGCAGGTCGAGGCGATGTTCGCCGCCGCCATCGAGGCGTTCGGTCAGGTCGACGCGGTGCTCAACGTGGCCGGCATCGGTGGCGCGGAGCCGGTGCACAAGATCACGATGGCCGAGTACGACCGCATCATGGACGTCGACCTCCGCGGCGTGCTGCTCGGCACCAAGCACGCCATCCTGGCGATGCGCGCCACCGGCGGCGGCTCGATCGTGAACTGGTCGTCGATCGGGGGCCTCAACGCGTCGGACATGCCCACGAGCGTCTACAGCGCGGCCAAGGCGGGGGTGATCTCGTTCACCAAGGCCGCGGCGGTGGAGTACGGGACGAAGGGCATCCGGGCCAACGCCATCTGCCCGGGCCTGATCGTCACCGAGCTCTCGGGCGGCCAGGCCGCGATCGACAACTTCCCCCAGCTGGTGGAGGGCGCGGCCATGAAGCGCGCCGGCCAGCCCGAGGAGGTGGCCGAGCTCGCGTCGTTCCTGGCCTCCGACCGGTCGAGCTTCATCACCGGGGCGGTGATCCCCATCGACGGCGGCAACACCGCCGCGCTCCGCTGACCCGACACCACCTTTTGGCGTTGCTCGTGTGCCGTCGCGGCACACGAGTGACGCCAAATCGGTTCTGCACGCCTGTGCACTTCCAGGTAGAAGGGGGTTCTCATCCTGGGAGATGAATGTTAGAGTCCACCCGTCAGGTCGAACGGGGGAGCACCCATGCCGCACTTCGCCAAGCCCGCCGAGGGCTCCTGGACCGAGCACCACCCGGAGCTCGGCACCGCACCGGTGTCCTACGAGGACTCGATCTCGCCGGAGTACTTCGAGCGCGAGCGCAGCGCGATCTTCGCCCGCAGCTGGCTCAACGTCGGCCGGATCGAGCAGCTCCCGCGCCTCGGGAGCTACTTCACGCGCGAGATCGAGGCGGCGCGCACGTCGGTGATCATCGTGCGCGCGGCCGACGGCGTGCGCGCGTTCCACAACATCTGCCGCCACCGCGGGAACAAGCTGGTGTGGCAGGACTACCCGGGCGAGGAGACCGCCGGCACCTGTCGCCAGTTCACGTGCAAGTACCACGGCTGGCGCTACGCGCTCGAGGGCGACCTCACCTTCGTGCAGCAGGAGGGTGAGTTCTTCGACCTCGACAAGGCCGACTACGGCCTCGCGCCCGTGCGCGTCGACACGTGGGAGGGGTTCATCTTCGTGAACCTCGACACCACCGACGACACGCCCCTGCGTGACTACCTCGGCGAGCTCGGCAAGGGTCTCGAGGGGTACCCGTTCGGCGAGATGACGCAGATCTACAAGTACCGGGCGGAGGTCGGGAGCAACTGGAAGCTCTTCATCGACGCCTTCACCGAGTTCTACCACGCACCCGTCCTGCACGCGCGCCAGGCGGTGTCGGAGGAGTCGGCCAAGCTCCAGGGCTACGGCTACGAGGCGCTCGCGTACGAGCTCGACGGTCCGCACGGGATGGTGTCGTCGTGGGGCGGCATGTCGCCGCCGAAGGACCTCAACATGGTGAAGCCGATCGAGCGCGTGCTGCACAGCGGCCTGTTCGGCCCGTGGGAGGCACCGATCGACATCGAGCTCCCACCGGGGGTGAACCCCGCGCGCGCGAAGCAGTGGGGCACCGACTCGTTCCTGTTCTTCCCCAACTTCATGATCCTGATCTGGAAGCCGAACTGGTACCTCACGTACCACTACTGGCCGACGGCGTACAACAAGCACATCTTCGAGGGCACGCTCTACTTCGTGCCGCCGCGCACCGCGCGCGATCGCCTCGCGCAGGAGCTCGCCGCGGTCACGTTCAAGGAGTACGCGCTCCAGGACGGCAACACGCTCGAGGCCACGCAGGTGATGCTGGAGTCGCGTGCGGTCACGCAGTTCCCGCTGGGCGATCAGGAGATCCTGCTGCGTCAGCTGCACCACACGACGCACGAGTGGGTCGACGGCTACGAGAAGGCACACTGACATGACCAGTCTGCCTGCCGAGTCCGTCCTGCCCGCCGAGTTCGCCGACCTGGAGCCGTACGCCGACTGGTGCCTCGAGTTCGAGCGCGAGCGCTACGCCAAGCGCCTCTCGAGCTCGATGGACGAGATGCAGGCGTTCTACGACGCCGCGTTCCCGCGGCTCGAGGATGCGATGGCCCACATCGACCGCTACGACCTGCACGAGCTCCCCGACGACGCCACCCACCTGCTGTGGCTCTGCTACTCGCTGGTGAACGTCTCGTTCCCGATCGAGGTGTGGCGTCAGCCGTTCGTGCCCGACAGCGGCGCGGCCAGGATGGACGTCGTCGTCGAGCCGGCGGTCTGAGCGTCTCGCATGGCGGGCGACGACGCGCTGCGACGGGCCTACGCGAAGCGACGAGCGGTGCTCGGCGACGAGTACGTGGATTCGGTCACGTCGGAGGACGATCCGACGGCCACCGAGTTCCAGGACTACCTCACGTCGACCGCGTGGGGCGTCTGGTCGCGCGAGGGGCCGCTGTCGACGCGTGATCGCAGCCTGCTGGTGCTGGCGATGACCGCCGCGCTCGGACGCATGGAGGAGTTCCGCCTCCACGCGGCGGCGGCGCCGCGCGCCGGCGTCAGCGACGCCGAGGTCGACGAGCTGCTCTTCCAGCTGGTCGCGTACTGCGGCGGCCCCGCCGGCGTCTCGGCCCGACGGGTGATCCGGGAGCTGCGCGCGACCCGGGACGGCGACTGACCATGGCGACGGTCGGGGTCGTCGGGCTCGGCAACATGGGGAGCGCGCTCGCCGCCAACCTCGTGGGCGCGGGCTTCGACGTCGTGGGCCACGACGCCACCGGGCCCGAGCGTGCACCCGACGGCGTGCGCTCCGTCGCGTCGGTCGCCGAGGTGGCGCGAGCAGCCGACGTGGTGGTGTGCAGTTTGCCCGACGGCGCCGTGTGCGAGGTCGTTGCCGTCGAGGTGGGGGCCGCGACCGATCGCGTCACGAGCCACGTCGTCGACACGTCGACGGTCGGCGTCGCCGCCGCGCGCGCGATCGACGCCTGCCTGGCAGACGCCGGAGTCACCTACGTCGACGCGCCGGTCTCCGGCGGTGTGGCCGGCGCGCGTGCGCGCACGCTGGCGGTGATGTACGCGGCATCCGACGACGCGTGCGCACACGTCGCACCGGTGCTCGCGGGCCTGAGCGACCGTCGCGTCCGCGTGGGCGACCGACCCGGGCTGGCCCAGGCGATGAAGCTGGCCAACAACTTCCTGTCGGCCACCGCGCTCGTCGCCACCAGTGAGGCGGTCGCGTTCGGCGTGGCCGAGGGTCTCGACATGGCCACCATGCTCGACGTGCTCAACGGTGCAAGCGGTCGCAGCGCGGCGTCGAGCGACAAGTTCCCCAACCACGTCCTCACCGGCCGCTACGCGTCGGGCTTCACCAACTCGCTGATGGCGAAGGACGTGCAGCTCTACCTGCGCGCGGTCGCCGACCAGGGCGGTCCGGCAACGGTCGGGGCCGTCACCGCGGCAGTGTGGGACGCGTTCGCGGCGCATGATCCCGGTGTCGACTTCACCCGCATCTACCCGTTCGTCGAGGAGGCACGATGACCACCGTCAACACCAAGCCGCTCAGCGACTCCGTCGGCGCCGAGGTGCTCGACGTCGACCGCGATCGTCTGCTGCACGACGAGGGCCTGGCCGACGAGTGCCTCGAGCTCCTCGACCGGCACGGCGTCCTCGTCTTCCGCGAGCTGCACCTCGACGACGACGCGCAGGTGGCCTTCAGCCGGCGGCTGGGCCCGGTGGAGCGGGTCGGTCGCCGTGACGACGGTGCCGAGATCTTCCGGGTGACCCTCGACCCGGCGAAGAACCCCGCGGCCGACTACCTCAAGGGCACCTTCGACTGGCACATCGACGGCATGACCGACGACATCCCGATCATGGCCACGGTCCTGAGCGCGCACGAGGTCGCGGCCAAGGGCGGTGACACCGAGTTCGCCAGCACCTACGCGGCGTACGAGGATCTCTCCGACGACGAGAAGGAGCGGGCGCTCGCCGCTCGGGTGGTGCATTCGTTCCTGGCCGCGCAGGTGCTGTCGCATCCGAACGCGTCCCAGGCCGACATCGAGTTCTGGAGCCAGCGTCCGCCGAAGACGCATCCTCTCGTCTGGCGGCACCAGAACGGTCGCAACTCGCTCGTGCTCGGCGCGACCACCGACCACGTCGAGGGCATGGGGGAGGACGAAGGTCGCGCCTACCTCGACGACCTCCTCGACCGCTCCACCGTGGCCGAGCGCGTGTACCGCCACGAGTGGGCGGTCGGTGACCTGGTCATCTGGGACAACCGGGGGGTGCTGCACCG
>DASUAS010000402.1:0-8860 GCA_035763625.1 Acidimicrobiia bacterium | reverse complement strand
GCCCCACCGACCGGGTCCGCGAAGGCTGGGGGAGGCCGCGCGGGCCCGATCGTGGGGCTGGAGCGGCGGGTCGTGGGCGTGGCGGCGCTGACCGCGCTCGCGAGCGTCGCGCTCGCCATCTTCGGTGGTTGGTAGGCCGCGCGCCCGGTTCCGGGCATGGTCGCGCATCCTGGTGGCGGCGCTGGTCGTCGCGACTCTCGCCGCGACCCTCGCTGCGACGAGCGCCGCGACCAGCGTCGCCGACGAACGTTCGGCACCCCGGGGCCTGGTCACGTCGACGCCGGGCGCCTCGAAGGGCTTCACGCTCTTCGCGCCCCTGCAGCTCGAGCGCACCTACCTCGTCGACATGAACGGCAAGACCGTGCACTCCTGGAAGACCGACACCCGGCCCGGCCTCTCCCAGTACCTGTTGCCGAACGGGCACCTCTTGCGCACCGGCAACCTCGAGTTGCAGAACGCATTCCGCGACGGGCACGGTGGCGGCGGTCGCATCGAGGAGCTCGACTGGCACGGCAACCTCCTCTGGCGCTTCGACGCCGCCGACGAGCAGCACCTGCAGCACCACGACATCGAGCCGCTGCCGAACGGCGACGTCCTCCTGATCGCGTGGGAGCGCAAGACCGCGGCCGAGGCGCTCGCCGCCGGTCGCTCGCCGAAGCTCCTCCCCGACGCCGAGGTGTGGCCCGACACCGTGATGCAGTACCGCCCGTCGACCGGCGAGATCGTCTGGGAGTGGCGTGTGTGGGACCACCTGATCCAAGACCGTGATCCCACCAAGGCCAACTTCGGCGACGTGAACCTCCACCCGGAGAAGATCGACGTCAACCACGTCCTCGAGGGGAACCGTGGTGAGAAGGACTGGAACCACCTGAACAGCGTCGACTACGACGCCGCGCGCGACGAGATCATCCTCAGCTCGCGTTCGTTCAGCGAGCTCTGGATCATCGACCACTCGACGACCACGGTGGAGGCCCGCGGGCCCGCGGGCGACCTGCGCTTCCGGTACGGGAACCCCGCGACCACCAAGGCCGAGGGGAAGCGCACGCTCTACGTGCAGCACGACGCGGAACGGATCCCCGCCGGGCTCCCCGGGGCGGGCGACATCCTCGTGTTCTCCAACGGGCTGCCGGAGACGCGCCCGTTCTCGTCGGTCGAGCAGATCACGCCGACCATGGTCGACGGCGACTACGTCGACAACGGCGACGGCACCTTCGCGGCCACGGCGAAGCGCATCTTCCCAAGAGCGGGGAGCGATCGGTTCTTCTCCGCCATCGTGTCGGGCGCGCAGCGGCTCCCGAACGGCGACACGCTCATGGCCGACGGCCCGCACGGGCGCATCATCGAGGTGAACCCGAGGGGGAAGGTGGTGTGGGAGTACGAGAACCCGCACGAGGGGGCGAACCGCCGGATGCAGAGCGGCGCCGGTGAACCGATCCTGCCGGGATGGATCTTCCGGGCGCTGCGCTACTCGCCCGACGACCCGGCGGTCGCGCGCCTGTCAGGCGTCGATTCCGCTCACGCCTGACCGGCGACGTTCGCGGCCAGCAGCACGCGGTCGGCGACCTCCTCCGGGGTTCCGGAGCCGTCGACGCGCACGACGTCGTCGCCCAGCTCGAGCGCGTCGAGCTGGCTGGGGAGCAGCTCGATCCCCGCGAAGTGGCCGGTGCGCGCGTCGACGCGGCGTGCGAGCGTCTCGGGTCCGACCTCGAGGTCGACGAAGGTGAGGTCGGCGACGCCGTCGCGCAAGACCTCGCGGTACGCACGTTTGAGTGCGGAGCACGCGAGCACCACCGGTCCGTCGCCGACGTCGTGCAACGCGGCGCGCACGCGCTCGAGCCACGGCGCGCGGTCGGCGTCGTCGAGGGGGCAGCCGGTGCGCATCGCCGCGATCGCCTCCGGCGAGTGGAAGTCGTCGCCGTCGAGGAACGGCGCACCGAGGCGCGTGGCGAGCACGCGACCGACCGTCGTCTTCCCTGAACCGGTGACGCCGATGAGCACGATGCGCGCGGTGACCACGCCCTCAGGTTCCCACGTCGGTCGCCCAGCCGCAGGGGTGGAGGTAGGGAGAGCCCTACCGCGCGTTGTCGTGGCCACTCCATGGCTCGCGTGTGGTGCCGTCGTTAGCGTGACAGCGTGCTCGGGCGTGTCTTCTCTCCCTGGCGACATCCGGCGACCTGGTGGACGCTCTGCCACCTCGTGACCGACGTCGTGATCGGCGCGATCACGTTCAGCGTCGTGATCGCGCTGCTGGCCACCACCTTGGGTCTGCTCGTCACCGTGGTCGGCGCCATCGCGATGTTCTGGCTGCTCATGGTCGTGAGCCGTGGCTTCGGCCACCTCGAACGCTCCCGGGCCGCGGCACTGCTCGGCGTGCAGCTGCTCGACCCAATCCCGCCGTTGCAGGCCACGACGTGGTGGCGGCGAGTGCTCGAGCGGGCGCGTTCCGGCGCGCGCTGGAAGGAGGTGGGCTACTGCCTGCTCCTGCTCCCCCTCGGCGTGCTCAACGTCGTGCTGGCGACGGCGGCGTGGTGTGGCTCGCTCGCGCTGCTCCTGCTCCCGCTCTACGTGACCGCGCTCCCCGGCGACACGGCCAAGTTCTTCTTCTTCGACGTCGGCCAGGGTGGTGACGCGTGGTTGGTCGCACTGGCCGGACTGGTCGGTGTGGTCCTGTTCGCGCCGTGGGTCACGGTCGTGCTGGGACGGCTGAACGTGGTCACGTGCTCGTGGTTCCTCGGTCCCGACGAGCGCGCGCTGCAGGAGGCTCGGGTCCGCGCGGCCGAGAGCGGCCGCGTCGCCGCCGTCGACAGCGCCGAAGCCGAGCGACGGCGCATCGAGCGCGACCTGCACGACGGCGCGCAGCAACGCCTGGTCAGCCTGGCCATGGAGCTGGGCACGACGCGGGAGCACTTCGACGACGAGGACAAGGAGGCGATCCGCGCCCGCGTCGTGCATGCCCACGAGGAGGCGAAGGCCGCGCTCCAGGAGCTGCGCGACCTCGTCCGTGGCATCCACCCGGTGATCCTCGAGGACCGCGGGCTCGACGCGGCGCTGTCGGGCGTTGTGGCCCGCGCGCCCATCCCCGTCTCGTTGGAGGTGAGCGTCGATCCGCGCCCGTCGCCCGAGGTCGAGAGCGCGGCGTACTTCGTGGTGTCGGAGGCGCTCACCAACGTGGCCCGGCACTCGCACGCCACGAACGCGGCCGTGTCACTGGTGCGCGTCGACGAGACGCTCGTCGTCGAGGTCCGCGACAACGGCGACGGCGGCGCGACCGACGGCGCACTCGACACCGATGGCACCGGCCTCGCCGGTCTGCGCGAGCGCGCCGCCTCGTTGGGCGGTTCCATCCACCTGGACAGCCCGCCCGGCGGTCCCACGATCCTGCGGGCGGTGCTGCCGTGCGAGTGATGATCGCCGAGGACTCGGTGCTGTTGCGCGAGGGGATCACCCGTCTCCTCGTCGACGCCGGCGAGGACGTGGTCGCGGGGCATGGAGACGCCGACTCGCTCGTCGCCGCGCTCGAGGAGGCGCTCGCCGACGACCGGCCCGACCTCGTCGTGCTCGACGTGCGCATGCCGCCGACGTTCACCGACGAGGGCGTGCGGGCCGCGGTGCGCATCCGCGAGCAGTGGCCCGAGATCGGCATCCTCGTGCTCTCGCAGTACGTCGAGGAGCGGTACGCCACCGAGCTCATCTCCGGCGACGTCTCCGGCGCGGCCAGCGTGGGTGGCGTCGGCTACCTGCTCAAGGACCGCGTCGCCGACGTGCGCGACTTCGTCGACGCGCTGCGGCGGGTCGGCGCGGGCGGCACCGTGCTCGACCCCGAGGTGGTCACGCAGCTGCTCGCCCGGGCCCGCCAGCGCGATCCGCTCGACCGCCTGACACCCCGCGAACGGACCGTGCTCTCGCTGATGGCCGAAGGGCGCTCGAACGCGGCCATCGCGCAGAGCCTCGTGGTGAGCGACGGCGCGGTCGAGAAGCACGTCAGCAACATCTTCACCAAGCTCGATCTGCCGCCCGCGCCCGAGGACCATCGGCGGGTGCTGGCCGTACTCCGGTGGTTGGAGTCGTGACCGCGGTCGCGCTGCCCCGCACCCGAGCGCGGGGTCGTCCCGCCTGGCGCATCCTCGCCTCGCTGCTCGTGCTGGCCGCGCTGGTGTGGGGCACGTTCAGCGTGGTGAACCTGCTCGCGCACAGCGAAAGCCGCGTGGTGCGCACGTTCCCGGCGGCCGGCGTCACGACCGTCGACGTCTCGACCGACCGCGGGTCGGTGAGGGTGATCGCCTCCGACCGCGACGACATCTCCGTACGGGGCTACATCAGCAACGGCCTCGGCGGGACCGACCACTCGGAACGGCGGCGTGGCGACCGGCTCGTCGTCGACGCCAGCTGCGCCGTCCCCGTCGCCTACTGGTGCACCGCGTCGTACACCGTGCGGGTGCCGCGTGACGTGGAGGTGAAGCTCTGGTCGGGGAGCGGCTCGGTGTCGGTCGCCGGCGTCACCGGCCCGGTGCACCTCGCCTCCCAGCACGGCGACCTCGTCGCCAGCCACCTGCGCAGCACCCGGGTCGACGCCGACACCGACCACGGCTCGGTGCGACTGCAGTTCGCGGCCGCGCCCCAGCGCGTCAGGGCGTCGTCGACACATGGCGACGTCACCGCGATCGTGCCGCACACCGCCGACAGCTACCGGGTGGAGCTCTCGACCGACCACGGTGACACGAAGAACGCGGTGCGCAGCGACGCGGCGTCGTCGCGCGTCCTCGACCTGTCGACCGCGCACGGCGACGTGACCGTGCGCTACGGGGCGCGCTGACGCGCTCCCGATCGTCGGGCGCGCCCCCGCGTTGACCGGGGGCTGTCCCCACCCACGAGACGCCCGGCTGCTCCATCGATCCGAGGGCGGCATCTCCGTACCGTCGACTGCGGTCGAACTTCCTCGGACAGGAGCCCCCCATGGCCGTCACCACTCACCTACCTCCCTCCACCTCGACGGGCTCGCGGGCGGTCGTCAGCGCCCGCGAGCTCGTCAAGACCTACGGGCGCGGCGATGCCACGGTCCACGCCCTCACCGGGGTCAGCCTCGACATCGAGGCGGGCCGCTTCACCGCGGTCATGGGCCCGTCGGGTTCGGGGAAGTCGACGCTGATGCACCTGCTCGCCGGCCTCGACGTGCCCACCTCGGGCGCGGTGCTCGTGCACGGCGTCGACCTCGCCCGCCTCTCCGACCGCAAGCTCACGCAGCTGCGCCGGGACCAGCTCGGGTTCGTCTTCCAGTCGTTCAACCTCGTGCCCACGCTCAGCGCGCGCGAGAACATCGAGCTGCCGAGCATCCTCGCGGGGCGCAAGGTCGACCGGCGGTGGTTCGACACCGTCGTGCAGATCACCGGGCTGCACGACCGGTTGCGTCACCGCCCAGCCGAGCTCTCCGGCGGCCAGCAGCAGCGCGTCGCCGTCGCGCGCGCGCTCGTCGCCCGGCCGGCGGTGATCTTCGCCGACGAGCCCACCGGCAACCTCGACTCGCGGTCCGGAGCCGACGTGCTGCGGTTCCTGCGTGAGGCGGTCGACACGTACCGCCAGACGATCGTGATGGTCACGCACGACCCGAACGCGGCCAGCTACGCCGACGAGGTCGTGTTCCTCGCCGACGGTCGCGTCGTCGACGTCATGCCCGCGCCCACCACCGACCTTGTGCTCGAGCGCATGAAGGCCTTCGGAGGTTGAGCGACATGACCAGCATCACCCTCAACGACCTGTGGACTCGCAAGCGGCGGCTCCTCGGCATGTTCACCGCGGTGCTCGTGGGCGTGGCGTTCCTCGCCGGCACCCTCGTGCTCGGCGACACGGTGCGCGACAGCTTCGGGACGCTCTTCACCGAAGCGAACCGCGGCACCGGTGCGCTCGTCCGCAGCGAACACCGCATGACCGTCGACGGCGAGACCCAACAGGCCGCCATCCCCGCGGCGCTCGCATCCCAGATCGCGGGCGCGCCCGGCGTCACCGGCACTGCACCGCTGGTCGAGGGCAAGGCGCAGCTCGTCGGCGCCGACGGCGACCGCATCGGCGGCAACGGCCCGCCGCTGCGCGGCTCCAACTGGGTCACCACCCCGGGGCTCAACCCGTGGCACGTCGTCGCCGGGCGGGCGCCCGCGGCCCCCGGTGAAGTGGTGATCGACCGGGCCTCGGCCGAGACCGGTGACCTCCACGTGGGCGACCCGACGACCGTGCTCGTCCCGCAGCCCGTGAAGGTCACCGTCGTCGGCATCGCCGCGTTCGGCGACTCCGACAGCATGGCGGGGACGAGCTTCGCGGCGTTCACCACGCAGGAGGCGCAGCGCCTCTTGCTCGGTGGACGCGACGAGCTCACCGGGGTCCTGGTGCGCGGCGAACCCGGCGTCTCCCAGCACGCGCTCGTCGAGCGGCTCCGACCCGCACTGCCCGCGGGCGTCACCGCCATCACCGGCCACCAGCTGACCGCCGAGCAGCAGGACGACGTGAACAGCTCGTTCGTCGGCTTCTTCGAGACGGTGCTGCTGGTGTTCGCCGCAGTCGCGCTGCTGGTGGCCGCGTTCAGCATCTACAACGCGTTCTCGATGGTGACCGCGCAACGTACGCGCGAGTCGGCGTTGCTGCGGGCCATCGGAGCGTCGCGCCGCCAGGTTCTCGTGTCGGCGGCGACCCAAGGGCTCGTCGTGGGCGTGGTCGCCTCCGTGGTCGGCGTGGTCGCGGGCATCGGCCTCGCGGCCGGGCTCTATGCGCTGATGGGCGCGGCCGGCTTCGGCCTCCCCGAGGCCGGGCTCGCGATCCAGCCCTCGGCGCTCGCGCTGGCGGCGGCAGTCGGCGTTGCGGTCGCGGTGCCGGCCAGCCTGGCCCCGGCGGTGCGCGCCTCGCGGGTGCGGCCGCTGGCCGCGATGCGGGAAGGCACCGAGGACGTCACCGGCCCGTCGCGGATGCGCACGTGGTCGGGCGTGGTCGCACTGGCCGCCGGGGTGGCGCTCGTCGTCTCGGGCGCGCTCGCCGGATCGTTCGCGCTGGTGGGACCGGGTGCGGTGGTCACGCTCATCGGTCTGGTGCTGCTCGGCCCCGCGGTGGCTCGACCGACGAGCGCGCTGCTCGGCACCCCGGCCACCGCGTTGCGCGGGGCGACGGGCTCGCTGGCGCGTCGCAACGCGATGCGCAACCCGCGCACGACGGCCGGCGCCGCGACCGCACTCATGGTCGGCGTGGCGGTGGTCACCGTGTTCACCGTCCTGGGCGCCTCGATCAAGGCGTCGATCGGCGACGTCGTCCGCCGCGACTTCCGCGGCGACCTGGTCATGGTGAACAACGCGCAGAGCGCGATCGGCATCGATCCGAGCGTCGTCGGCCGGCTCGAGGCCCAGCCCGAGGTTCGCGACGCAACCGGGTTCGGGATCGCGCGCGCCGACGTCGACGGCAGCGTGCAGCAGGTCACCGCCGCCGACCCGGGCGAGCTCGGCCGGGTGATCGACCTGCACGTCGCGCGCGGCACGCTCGCCGACGTCGGCCCCACTGGGGTCGCGGTGTCGTCGAAGTTCGCCCACGCGCACGCGTTGCGCGTCGGGCAATCGGTGCCGGTGCGCTTCGGCGACGGCAACCAGGTCGACCTCCAGGTCGGCGCGGTGTACGACCGCAACGTCAGCTTCGGCGACGTCGTGGTGCCGGAGGCGGTGTGGGCGGCGAACACGCAGCAGCCGGCGCTCACCGGCGTGTTCGTGACCCTCGCCGACGGCGTGTCGATCGAGCAGGGACGCGCCGTCGTGCGCCGCGTCACCGCCGGTGAGTTCGCGCCGAAGGTGCAGGACCAGTCCGAGTACCTCGCGAGCTTCAGCTCGCAGGTCGACACCCTGCTCGCCATCGTGTACGTGTTCCTCGCGTTGGCGATCCTCATCGCCTTCATGGGCATAGCGAACACGCTGTCGCTCTCGCTCCGCGAGCGCACCCGCGAGCTCGGTCTGCTGCGCGCGGTCGGCCTGACCCGGTCGCAGCTGCGGGCGACGGTGCGCTGGGAGTCGGTGATCATCGCGGGCTTCGGTGCCCTCGGCGGGATCGGCGTCGGTGTGCTGGTCGGGTGGGGCCTGACCCGGAGCTTCTCCGGCGACGTGCCCGTCGATGTGTTCTCCGCACCGGCCGGTCGACTGCTGGTGATCGCGCTCGCCGGCGCGCTCGCCGGGGTCGTGGCCGCGGTCCGTCCGGCGCGTCGGGCGGCTCGCATGCCGGTGCTCTCGGCGTTGGCGGGCGACTGAGCGTCGTCAGCAGCTGCGGTGGAGCGCGCTCTCGATGAGCCCGCCCCACTCGTGACCGATGGCCCACAGCAGGAAGAACGGACCCTTGCCGCTGTGGGCCGCGGTCACGTCGACGGTGCCGGGGAAGCAGCGCTCGAGCAGCAGGCGGGCGCGGGTCGCGTGGTAGTCGGACGTGACCAGCACGAGGTGATGCCACCCCTGCTGCTCGGCGATGTGCCCGATCGACTCCGCCTCGCCCCGCGTGTCGTCGGGGTGCGGGAGGAAGCAGTACACGGTGAAGGTGTCGTGCTGCGCGCCGCACAGCTCGTCGGGACCGGTCGACACCACCAGGTTCCGCGCCACGCCGTCGTGCACGAGCTCGAGGCCCTTGTCGAGCCGTTCCCCGTCGCCTCCGGCGAGCACCACGATCGCGTCGGCGTGCGCGGGCGTCGACGATGCCGGGAACACGAACAGCCGCAGGTTGATCGCCACCAGCGCGAGGACGACCACGACCGCCGTCACCACCCCCGTCACCAGGAGGGCGCGGCGCGCGCGGGCGGTCGGCACCCGGTCGAGGTTACGGGCGCACCGGGCGGGGCTGTGGCCCGCGCGTCCGTTCC
>DASUAS010000401.1:0-14160 GCA_035763625.1 Acidimicrobiia bacterium | reverse complement strand
GCGCCGGTGGACGACCTGCACGTCATCCCGACACCGGCTCTCGAGACGCCGGCCTTCGACACGCCGGCCTTCGAGACGCCGGCCTTCGACACGCCGGCCTTCGACACGCCGGCCTTCGACACGTCGGTGTTCGAGGTGACGACCAAGGCTCCCGCGACGGACGCGCCCGCGGCGGACATCCCGCCCGACGACGTCCCCGGGAACGACGTCCCCCCGAACGATGCCGCTGCGTCGCCCCCGCCTCCCGGCGGCGACGAGGGTGCGTTCCACGAGTCGGCGCCGCTGCCCACGCGCGTCCCCGGGCAGCACCTCAGCCACCACCCGCGTGTCGCCACCGAGGCCCTCGACGCCGACGTCGACCCCATGCGGGCGTACCGGGTCCACGAACTGCTGACCCGTCACGCGCAGGGCAAGCGCCGCGGTCAGCTGGGCGAGCAGATGGGCGAGGAATCTCCGACCGGCGCCTCGTCGGTGCCGGGCACTCCCGGTGTGCAGCCCGGCGTGCAGGAGGACGGGAGATGATGCAACAGCTGAGCGCGGAAGCGCGCAACCTCAATTGGCTCGTGTCGAACTTCGTCGAGCGGGTGCCCGGCGTGCGCGAGGCGACCGTCGTGTCGTCCGACGGGCTGCTCGTCGCGCTGTCGGACGGCCTCGACCGCAGCTCCGGTGACCGCCTCGCCGCGGTGTCGGCCGGGCTGCTCAGCATCGCCAAGGGCGGATCGGCACCCATCGGCGGCGGTCGCGTCCACGAGGTCATCGTCGAGATGGACAACGCCATGCTCTTCGTGATGCGCGTCTCCGACACGTCGGTGCTCGCGGCGACGACCAGTCGCCCGTGCGACGTCGGGCTCGTCGGCTACGAGATGGCGGTCCTCGTCGACAAGTGCGCGAGTGCGCTCACGCCCGGGCTCATCTCCGAGCTGCAGACCGCGCTCCCGAGGTCAGCGATCCGATGACGTCCCCCGACCCGCACGCCAACGGCAGCGAGCACGTGCCGCCGACGCAGCACGCGCTCGTGCGCCCGTACATGCTCACGCGCGGCCGCACCACCTCGTCGCTGGGTGTGTTCGAGCTCCACGCCCCGGCGCTCGCGCTGGTCACGCCCGAGCAGCTCGGTCGGGGCGCCACGCCGGAGGACCGACGCATCGTCGAGCTCTGCCAGACGCCGATCTCGGTGGCCGAGCTCGCGGCGCGCCTCAGCGCTCCGGTGGGCGTGGTGCGGGTGCTGGTCGGCGATCTCGTCGTCGCCCGCATGGTGCACGTCCGCCAGTCGGAGGACCGCGCCGAGCACCGTGACGTGCGGCTGCTCGAACGCCTGCTGGAGGGCATCCGTGCAATCTGACTTCGTCCCTCCGGTGCCCCAGACCGTGCCGGGTCCGTTCGGCGCGACGTCGGCGTCGACCGGGCTCCCCGTGTCGATGAAGATCGTCGTCGCCGGTGGGTACGCGGTGGGCAAGACCACGTTCGTCGGCACGATCTCCGAGATCGAACCGCTGATGACCGAGGCCGACATCACCGTCGAGAGCCTCGGCATCGACTTCGCCGGCGACGGCAGCCAGAAGACGGGCACGACCGTGGCCATGGACTTCGGCCGCCTCACCCTCGGACCCGACATGGTGCTCTACATGTTCGGCACCCCCGGCCAGGACCGCTTCCTCTTCCTCTGGGACGAGCTGGTGCGGGGCGCGGTCGGCGGCATCGTGCTCGTCGACACCCGCCGCATCGAGGACTGCTTCCCGGCGGTCGACTACTTCGAGCACCTCGGCATCCCGTTCGTCGTGGCCGTGAACCTGTTCAACGGCGTGTACCGCCACCACCCGCGTGAGGTGCGCGAGGCGCTGTCGGTCCCGGCCAACGTGCCGGTGGTGCTCTGCGACGCCCGCAACCGCCTCCACGTGAAGGAGACGCTGGTGCTGCTGGTGGAGGGTGCCCTCCGCCGGGCCCAGATGGCCAGCGCGGTCTGAGGCCTACGCTCCTCAGGTGCAGCAGGACCTGAGCGAGCTCGAGCACCGACTCTGGGACGCAGCCGACGAGCTGCGCGCCAATTCGAAGCTCAAGGCATCGGAGTACGGCACTCCTGTGCTCGGGCTCATCTTCTTGCGCTTTGCCGACTCACGCTTCGAGCAGGCGCGTGCGCGCATCGAAGCCAAGGCATCAGCACGCCGCAAGATCACCGCTTCCGACTACCAGGCGGAACGCGTGCTCTACGTGCGTGATGGCGCGCGCTTCGAGCACCTGCTCGGGCTTCCCGAAGGTGCGGATCTCGGCAAGGCAGTCAACGAAGCGATGCGCTGCATCGAGGAGGACAACCCCGAGCTCGCCGGTGTGCTGCCGCGCACGTACACGAACATCGAGAACTCTACGATCGCCTCGCTGCTGCGCCACATCAACTCGTACACGAAGGATCTCGAGGGCGACGCGTTCGGGCTGATCTACGAGTACTTCCTCGGCAAGTTCGCGTTGGCCGAGGGTCAGGGCGCAGGTGAGTTCTTCACGCCCATGTCGATCGTGCGTCTCATCGTCGAGGTGATCGAGCCGTTCCATGGCCGCATCTTCGACCCGGCGTGCGGATCGGGCGGCATGTTCGTGCAGTCGGCCCACTTCGTCGAGCGTCATCGGCGCTCGCCGGGTGAGGAGCTCGGCATCTACGGCCAGGAGAAGACAGCCGAGACGGTGCGCCTGGCCAAGATGAACCTGGCCGTGCACGGGCTGTCCGGTCAGATCCGCGAAGGCAACAGCTACTACGAGGATCTGCACAACAGCGTCGGGCACTTCGACTTCGTGATGGCCAATCCGCCGTTCAACGTCGACCGCATCGACAAGGCGAAGCTGGTCGACGACAAGCGATTCCCCGATCTTCCCAAGGCCGACAACGGCAACTACATCTGGATCCAGCTGTTCGCAACCTCCTTGAACGACACGGGGCGCGCCGGCTTCGTGATGGCGAACTCCGCGTCCGACGCACGCCACAGCGAGGGTGACATCCGTCGCAAGCTCATCGAGGATCGCGTCATCGACGTGATGATCGCGATCGGGCCGAACTTCTTCTACACGGTGACGCTCCCGGTCACGCTCTGGTTCATCGATCGCGGCAAGACCGACACCGAGCGCGCCGACCAGGTGCTCTTCCTCGACGCGCGGCAGACGTTCCGCCAGATCGATCGGGCGCACCGCGACTTCACCGACGAGCAGCTCGAGTTCCTCGCCAACATCGTGCGCCTCTACCGCGGCGAGAAGCCTGAGACTGACGGCGGTTCCGCGGAGCTCATGGCGGAGCGCTTTCCCGACGGCACCTACGTCGACGTGCCCGGACTGTGCAAGGTCGCGACGATCGACGAGATCGAGGCGCAGGGCTGGAGCTTGAACCCCGGCCGCTACGTCGGCACCGAGGTCGAAGACCTCGACGACGAGGAGTTCGCCGAGAAGCTCGCCGCCGCGCACGCCGAGCTGCGCGAGCTCTCCGCACGAGCCGCGACTCTGGAAGCCGGAGTCGATCACGTGCTGCAGCAGCTCCTCGAGAGCTGACCTACGCAGCACCTCCCTGCTCGTCGTGCCAGGCGAGGCCGCCGATGATGTCGCCGAGGTGCAGCGGATCGTTCCACCAGTTCGGTGTGATCGTCGTGGCGTCGATCGAGACGCCGGCTGCGTCGTTGCGTTCCGAGATCGGGGACCGAGCGCTCGACGGCGGTTCTACGAAGCTGGAGATCACGTTGCCGGTGGGCGTGATGGCGATGACCTCATCGTGTTCGAGGAAGCGCACGGTCCAGCCGCCTTCGTGGACGAGTCGGTGGTGGAACCAGCAGAGCTCGATGACGTTGACGTGCTCGTGTCCGCCGCCACGTGACTGATGATGGATGTGGTGCACGTCGACGAAGACGCGTTCGCCGCAGTTGGGGAAGCGGCAGCCTTTGTCGCGGAACCGTGCCGCGCGCCGCGCGGAACGGGGGAGTGAGCTCGTGCGCTTGCTCACCGTGAGCGGTTCCCCGTTCTCGCGTCGGATCAGTGCGACCGTCGATGCGTCGCAGAACAAACGGCGCACCGTCTCCACCGGGAGGGCCGGCCCGTCGTTCAACTCGCACATGGCGTCGGGATCGTCGTCGATCAGGGCCTCGGCGTCGACGTTGACGCCCACCATCCAGCGGTCGCTGCCGTTGCGCGCTGCCGGCTCGCTGGCCATGAAGGTCTCGACGATCATCGCGAGCGCGTCGACGTTGAGCGCCCCGATCGAGCGGGGCGGTCCCGCGGGACCGCCTTCGCCGCGCTGATCCGCGCTCATCCGCGAGCGGGCGAGTTCGAGCGCCTGCAGCAGCGCCGCCGCGATCTCGGGCGGCATGCGCCCATTCGTGACGCCGACGCCGTCGAGGTCGTACTCGACCTGGAGGTACTGCTCGTCGCGAAGCTGGTTGGCGGCCTCGTTCTCCTCTTCGGGGGAGCGGTAGCGCCGGTAGGTGCGCACGATCCGCTCGGTCTGCGCGGCGGTGGCGTGCTGCGAGTACATGACGAGCTGTTCCTCGTTGGCCGGGTTCGCGACGCGGGTGATCGCACGCACCTTCGAGTAGCTCAGGCGCCCCGCGGCGAACTCCTCGGTGACCAGTGGGAGGTCTTCGAGCGCGTGCGCCACCCGCACCTTCTCGCGGGCCGATCGCATGTCGAGCCCGCAGTGCCAGCTCAACCAGTGCGCGACCGTCCGACATCCCCACGTCTCGTGTCCCGCCCGCCGGTCGTACTCCGCGACCAGCAGCAGCCAGCGGCACTCGCCGGCCGCGAGGTGGCCCGCCAACTCGGTGAGCTCGGCCTCCAAGCGCTCCAGCGGCATTGCCGCTGCCGTGGTCTCCGTCGTCACTTCCGCTACCGACATCAGAGCCTCCTCGGACTCGATCGCGGGGAAGTGATCGAACTGGTGTTCGTATCCTAACCCCCCGACCCGTTGCAGCGCAACGGTCGATGCGGTCCCGCGGAACAGTTCATGCGTGTTGTGTTATTGTGCAAGACGCAATGAGACGCCGAAGCTCGGCCTCCGAGATGCAGCGTGACGCCGTCGAAGCGGTCGCAACCGCCCTGGGCGCCGTCGGGTTGTCGACGGCTGCGCCTCGCCCTGACGCCATGCGCGCCGACCTGGTGGTCACCACGCCCGATGGCCGCACCATCGCGATCGAGGTCAAGGCCACGTCCATCGCCACCGCCGAGCAGATCGATCGCATCAGGCACTGGCGCGGTGAAGGGGTTGTCCCGATCCTGGTCGCCGACCAGGTCCCTGCGTCGGCTCGCAGCGAGCTCAACTCGAGCAACATCAGCTGGTTCGACCGTCGCGGCCGGATCCGACTCACTGCACCCGGGGTGTTCGTCGACGCCGAGGTCCCGGCGACCGAACGACGGGCTGCGTCGCACCGCGTCGATGGCGATCCGATCGCGGGCCGGTCCGGGCTCGCGGCGGCGGCGGCGTTGCTCCTCCATCCCGATGCCCCGTCCGGTGTGTCGGAGATCGCGCGCACCGCAGAACTGAATCCGAGCTCGATCACTCGCGCGCTGGCGTCTCTCGCCGACGCTCATCTGGCCGAGCGACGAGGTCGCGGCGACTATCGCGCGCTCGTCCCCGAGCTGTTCTGGGCGCTCGCCGACGTCTGGCCGCGCGACCGCACCACGATCCGGTGGGCGAACGCACACTCGGATTCCGGCGACTTGTCCTGGGTTGCCGGCGGTGTCCGGGGTGCGCTCGAGTGGGGCGCGCCGCTCGTCGCCACGTCTGACTACCCGATCGACCTCTACGTTCCCGACGAGCAGACGATCCGAAGGCTGGCCGTCCAGCACCGAGGCGGTGAGGGTTCCGAAGTTCGTCTCGTTGCCGATCCCACCGGGTTCATCTCCGGCCACGGCTTCCAGGCACCCACGTTCGCGTGGCCTCTGGCCGCCCCGCTCTTCTGCGCGCTCGATCTCACCGCCACCTCACGCGACCGCGAGGCGCTGGAGCAGTGGACGCCACCCGAGCAGTTCACGCGTGTCTGGTGAGCTGACTCCGGAGGTGGTCCTCGCCGACGCCGGCGACGGTGCGGTGCTTCGGCTCGTCCGCGCTGCGGGCACGCTGTTCGCCCAGCCCGACTTCGCACCCGCCGCACTCGTCGGCGGGTTGGCGGTGACGCTGCGCCTCGCGGCTGCCCATCGCGCCACCAACGACGTCGACACCGTCGCCGACGGTGATCGGCCGCGCGAAGTGGCGCTCGACTACGTCGGCGACGCGGGCCCGGGTGCTCGCATCGAGATCGATGGCGTGAAGGTCGACGTCATGGCGACGGATCCGCTGCCAGATCGCGTCGATGACCTGCCCGACGACGAGCTCAGCCGGTTGTTCGTGCTCGGCCACCGATGGGCGCTCGAGAGTGCGGAACCCGTGGCAGTGCGCGTGCTGCCGAGCGGCGGTTCGGCGCAACCACCGCCGCTGACCGTCGCCACGTCACCGGCTCTCGTGGCCTGCAAGTTCCATGCCATCGCCGATCGCCGGGACGCGCGGAGCGAGAAGCGCGAGAGCGATGCGGTGGATCTGGTGCGCCTGATCGACGAGCTCGTCCGCCCAGGCGGTTCCGCGGAACCGTTTCTCGACGCGCCGTTCGATCTCGCCGAGCTCGTCGCTGCCCAGGCGCAGCGCTGGTTCCTCGACGACGCCACCCGCACCGCCCGCCTGCTCCGGCTCGCCAGTGTCCCTGGGGATGCGATCATGGAGCCCGACGAGATCGCGGCGCTGGGCGAGGTGTTCGTCGCGATGGTGCAGGGCTGAGGGGACTGACGTGCCGAAGGGCGGGGGACCGACGAGCGAATGGCGGGAGATGCCTTTGGGCGATCTCTGCTCGCTCATCGTTGACTCGGAACACAAGACGGCGCCCAAAGCGCCAGATGGTGAGTTCCCGTTGATCCGCACGTCGGACTTGGGCGTTGCGCGCGTGGACTATCGGTCGGCGCAGCGCGTGGACACAGATACCTATGCAGCGTGGACAAAGCGTGCCGCACCACATGAAGGTGACTTGTTGCTCGCGCGTGAGGCGCCCGTGGGAGGAGTGGGCTTGGTGCCAGCCGGTGTGCATCCGGTGCTTGGACAACGCACCGTGCTCCTTCGTCCAGACCCTGACGTCTCCGACAGTCGCTTCCTGCTTTACCGCTTGGCAGCGCCCGACATGCACGGACGCATGCAGGAGCTGGCGACCGGGGCCACGGTTCCCCATCTCAACATGAGCGACATTCGCCAACTCTCGGTCGGCATCCCGGGCTCCACTGCGAAGCAGGAGCGGATCGGCCGTGTACTCGCGGCCTTCGACGAGCTAGTCGAGATCAACGAGCGACGAATCGAACTACTCGAGGATCTGACGCGTTCGTTGTACCGGGAGTGGTTCGTGCGGTTCCGGTTCCCCGGTCACGAGACGGTCGAGATCGTCGACTCCGAGCTCGGCCCGATTCCCGAAACCTGGACAGTGCATCCGCTCGCACATGTCGCAGGGGCGCGCGCTCAGGGCATCTCGAGCGGGCCCTTCGGTTCGAAGCTCGGCCGCAAGGACTACCGCGACTTCGGTGTTCCGGTGATTCGTGGTTCGAACCTCGCTGTCGGAGGCCGCTTCGTTGACGAAGGGTTCGTTTTCGTCGAAGAAGCAAAGGCCGACGAACTGCGGTCGTCGATCGCACGATCCGGCGACATCGTGATCACGCAGCGAGGAACCCTCGGACAGGCCGGGCTCGTCCCGCGCCAGTCATCGTTCGACCGCTACGTGATCTCGCAGAGCCAGATGAAGATCACCGTTGAGCCCGAACGTGCATCCGCTCGCTACGTCTACGCGTTGATGAGGTCAGATTCCACAACCCAGCGGATCCTGAACATGGCGATTTCGACCGGCGTACCTCACATCAACCTCACGATGCTCCGCGAGATGCCGATCGTGTACCCGCCAATCGAGCTGCAGCGAAGGTTCGACGAGAGCGTCAGCCCGATGGCCGATCTCATCGAGGACAATGAGGCCGAAGCCCGCGCCCTCGCCCGCACGCGTGACCTCCTCCTTCCCCGCCTCGTGACGGGCATCTCGACATCTCGGACGTCGACCTGGGCGACCTCCTGCCCGCGGAGGTGGCGTGACGCCTTCGAAGTTCTCGGAGGACGCGCTGGTCGAGCAGCCGGCGCTCGAGCTGCTGGAGTCGCTCGGGTACGAGGTGCTCGACGGGTTCAGCGAGGTGCTCGGAGAGGCTGCTGTCGGCGCCGGCGGGCTCGGTCGCGACGACCAGTCCGAGGTCATCCTCCGCCACCGACTGGTGCCGATACTGGTCGAGCTCAACCCGACGGTTCCGCGGAACAGCATCGACGAGGCCGTCGAGGAGCTGATGCTCGACCGCTCGGCGATGGAGCCGACCCGCGCCAATCAGGCGGTGTGGAAGCTCCTGCGCGACGGCGCCAAGGTGACGTTCACCGACGACCGCGGCGAGCGGATCACCGAGACGGTGCGATTCGTCGACTGGTGGGACTCGGAGAACAACGAGTTCGTCGCCGTCACGCAGTTCTGGGTCGTCGGGCCGCTGCACAAGCGCCGCGCCGACATCGTGTGCTTCGTCAACGGCATCCCCCTCGTGCTGTTCGAGCTGAAGGCCAGCCACAAGAGCGTCGAGCACGCGTTCACTGCCAACCTGCGCGACTACCGCGACACGATCCCTCAGCTGTTCGTGCCCAACGCGCTGGTGATCCTCTCGAACGGGTCGGAGACGAAAGTGGGCGCGACGTTCGCGCCGTGGGAGCGCTTCGGCGACTGGAAGCGCATCGACGACGAGTCGGAACCCGGCGTGATCTCGCTCGAGACGGCGATCCGGGGCGTGTGCGCGCCCACTCGGCTCAAGGACCTGGTCGAGAACTTCATCGCCTACCTGGAACGCCCCGGCGGGCTCGTGAAGGTGCTGGCGCAGAACCATCAAGTGCTCGGCGTGAACGCGGCGATCGATGCGCTGCAGACGGTGCAAGGCCGTGAAGGTCGACTCGGTGTGTTCTGGCACACGCAGGGCTCGGGCAAGAGCCTCTCGATGCTGTTCTTCACGCAGAAGGTGCTCCGACGCGAGCCGGGCAACTGGACCTTCGTGATGGTGACCGACCGCACCGAGCTCGACGACCAGCTCTACGGCGAGTTCAAGGACGCCGGCGTCGTCGACGCGCAGGTGCAGGCGACCTCGTCGCAGAACCTGCGCCAGCTGCTCGGCGAAGACCACCGCTACGTGTTCACTCTCATCCACAAGTTCCGGCCCGAGGCGGGGCACGACATGGAGGTCTGCTCCGAACGCAGCGACGTGATCGTCATCACCGACGAGGCGCACCGCAGCCAGTACTCCACGCTCGCGCTCAACATGCGGCAGGCGCTGCCGAACGCGAGCTTCCTCGGTTTCACCGGGACGCCGCTCATCGCGGGGGAGGAGGAGCGCACCCGCGAGGTGTTCGGCGAGTACATCTCGGTCTACAACTTCCGCGACTCGATCGAGGACGGCGCCACCGTCCCGCTCTACTACGAGAACCGCATCCCCGAGTTGCAGATCACGAACGAGCGCTTCGACGAGGAGCTCGCGGCGATTCTGGAAGCGGCGGAGCTCGACGACTCGCAGGAGCGCGCGCTGTCGCGTCGCTTCGCGACCGAATACCAACTGATCACGCGACCGGAACGGCTCCGTCGCATCGCCGCCGACCTGGTACGCCACTTCGTCGGCCGCGGCTTCCTGGGCAAGGCGATGTTCGTCGCGGTCGACAAGGTGACCGCGGTGCGCATGTACGACCTCGTGGCCGAGGAATGGGAGCGCCACCTCGACGAGCTGCGCGCCCGAGCCGACACGCTCCCCGAGCTCGAGCGCGTCGGGCTCGACGAGCAGATCGCGTTCATGGAGTCGACCGACATGGCCGTGGTCGTGTCACAGGCCCAGAACGAGCTGGCCGACCTCGACGAGCTGGGGGTCGACATCCGGCCCCACCGCAAGCGCATGCTCGAGGAAGACCTCGACGAGCGGTTCAAGGACCCCGACGACCCGTTCCGCCTCGTCTTCGTGTGCGCGATGTGGATGACCGGGTTCGACGTGCCGTCGTGCTCGACGATCTACCTCGACCGGCCGATGCGCAACCACACGCTGATGCAGACGATCGCGCGCGCCAACCGCGTGTTCCCCGAGAAGGAGAACGGGCTGATCGTCGACTACGTCGGCGTCTTCCGCCACCTCGAGGCGGCGCTCGCGGTGTATGCCGCCGGCGCGCCCGGTACCGACGCGTCCGACATCATCCGAGACAAGTCGGAGCTCGTCGCCGAGCTCGACGGAGCGCTCGGCGAGCTGCGCGAGTACTCCGATCGGTGGGACGTCGACCTCGACGCCCTCTCGGCTGCCGACGGGTTCGAGTTCATCGCTCTGCGCGACGCGTCGGTCGAGGCCCTGCTCATCGACGGGGAGACCCGGCGCGGCTACCTCAGTCGGTCGGACCGGGTGCGCCGGTTGTTCTCCGCGATCCTTCCGGATCCGGCCGCGATCGCGCACGCACGCGTCGTGGGGGTGGCGCGCAACCTGGCCGAGAAGATCCGCTCGCTCGACGAGCCGCCCGACGTCTCGACGGTCGCCGGAGCGGTGAGTGAACTTCTCGACCGGTCGGTCGGCGCCGAGGAGTACGTGATCAGAGCCGCCGCCGACGGCAGCGACGCCGACGCGGTGATCGACCTCAACGCCATCGACTTCGACGCGCTCGCCGCGAAGCTCGCGGGGCGCAAGCGGTCGTCGGCCCGCAAGCTCGCGGGCGATCTCGGTCGCCGCATCGACGATGCCGCGCGCCGCAACCCCGTGCGCGTGGATCTCGTCGAGCGCCTGCGTGCGCTCATCGAGGAGTACAACGCCGGCAGTCTCAACGTCGACGAGATGCTGCGACGGTTGCAGGCGCTGTCGCTCCAACTCTCCGACGAGGAGCAGCGGACAGTGCGCGAGGGGCTCTCCGAGCCCGAGCTCGCCGTGTTCGATCTGCTGACGCGGCCCGATCCGCCTTTGACCGATGCCGAACGGTCCGACGTGAAGCGCGTGGCCCGCAAGCTCATGTCGCACATCGAGGAGAAGCTCGTCCTCGACTGGCGGAAGAAAGCGGAGACGCGCGAAGCCGCGCGCGGTCTGGTGAAGGACATCCTCGACGAGCTCCCTGGTGCCTACGACCCCGAGATCTACGACCGCAAGTGCGAGATCGTGTTCAACCACATCTTCGCCAGCTACTACGACGACGGGCACAGCGTCTACGACGACGAACCCGAGTTCGAACCCGCCGTCACGACCCAAGCCCCGCCAGGGTTCTACGGCTGGGGCACGGTCGACGTCGCTGAGGTCACCGAGCAAGAGCTCGAGGAGATCACGGAGTACGCCGGATTCGCAGAGGCGGTGGCCCGCCAGCTCGCCGGGCACAGCGCGTTCTTCGCCGTACCCACAGCCGAGTTGATCGAGAACGACGAGAGCTTCGCGGTCGAGTTCAAGTCGACCGCGCGATGGAATCTCGAGGAGTCGCGGAAGGACAAGCGGATGGAGGACTCGGTCGTGAAGACGGTCGCCGCGTTCCTCAACGCCGATGGTGGTGTCCTCCTCATCGGTGTCGCCGACGATCGAGCGATCCTCGGCTTGGAGCACGACTGCGCGGTCGTCGACCCTGCGAACGCCGACGGCTTCGTGAACTGGCTCACCGGGCACCTCATCCGGGCGTTGCGCAACCCGGCGGTGATGCGCACCCGCACGCGGATCGAAGACGTCGATGGCACGCGGGTCTGTCGAGTCGATGTGGCACGGTCGTCGGTACCGGTGCGGGCGAAGATGAGCGACAAGGACGAAGTGTTCTGGGTGCGCATGAACAACTCGTCCCGCGCGTGGCCCGACGAGGAGATCGACGAGTACGTCGCCGACCACTGGGGCGCACGACTGTCGTAGCTACCGGCGATCGAACCTCGTCACCACCTCGGTGTGGTGGGTGTGCGGGAAGAGGTCGACGACCACCGCCTCCACCGGCCGGTACCCGAGGTCGCGCAGCAGTCCCAGATCGCGACCGGCAGCGGCCGGGTCGCAGCTCACCAGCACGATCCGCTCCGCCCGCGTGGACGCGAGCACCGCGGCCGCTTTCCGTCCGAGGCCGGCGCGTGACGGATCGGCGACGACCAGGTCGGCGCGCGGCGCGCGGAGCCGCTCGACCGTCGTCGGGATCACGCGGACGTCGAGATCGGCGAGGTTCACGCGTGCGTCCGCCACCGACGAGCGGTCGTTCTCGGCGGTCACCGCGCGCCAACCGCTCCGTCCGTCGAGCAACGCGCCGGCGAGGAGGCCGACCCCGCTGTACGCGTCGACGAGGGTGCCGTCGGCGCGGTCGAGCACCTCCGCGGCCATGCTGCACACCACGTCGACGAGCGCGGCGGCGCCGTCGGCGCGCGTCTGGAAGAACGAGCCGGCCGAGATGCGCCACCGTCGGCCGGCGACGTCCTCGTGGATCCACGCGTCGGTCGCAACACGGCCACCCGCCGCCAGCTCGTCGGCTCCGACCACGCGCACGTCGTCAGGGAGGGACACGCGGTCACGACCGGGAACGACGAGGGCGAGGCGCTCGCCGGTCGCGGCACCGACGCGGAGCGTCACCTCGGTGGCGCTCGCGTAGCGGCCTTCGACGATCAGCTCGTCGAGCCGTGGGTGCGCGACCAGGCAGTGGTCCAGCTCGACGACCTCGTTGCTCGCGGCGCGCCGCAGTCCGGCGCGCCCACCGGCCACCGCCAGCCGCAGCGTGGTGCGGAACCCCCACGGATCGAGGGCGGGTCCGTTGCGCACGACCGGCTGAGGCCACCGGCCGAGGCGCCGGAGCGAGTCGGTCACCAGGGCGCGCTTGGCCTCCAGCTGGGCCTCGTACCCGAGCGGGGCGAGATCGCAACCACCGCAGCCGTCGGCCACATGAGGGCACCGGGGTGCGATGCGGTCGGGCGAGGGCTCGACGATGCGGACCACCGTGCCGCGGTCGGCACCGTGACGCCGGCCGACCGCCACCTCGACGAGCTCGCCGGGCAGCGCGTCGTCGACCAGCACGATCCGGCCGTCGTCCCGTCGCGACAACGCCGCACCGCCCGCGACCAGCCGCTCGGCGCGTACGACCTCCACCCGCCGTGAGCCTAGGGGAGGCGCGCTTCCGCGGGCGCGACGCCGACCCGCCAGTATCCTCGCTGCAGTGAGTTCCCCGGTGCAGAGCACGTTCTTCGTCGAGACCCTGGGCTGCCCGAAGAACGCCGTCGACTCGGACAAGGTCGCCGCCACGCTGCTCGCCGACGGGCTGGTACCGGCGGCGCGAGCGGAAGACGCCGATCTGGTCGTCGTGAACACCTGCGCGTTCATCGAGGCCGCCCGCCAGGAGTCGATCGACACCGTCCTCGCCCTCGCCGACCTCCAGAAGCGTGGTGCCCGCAAGGACGGGTCCCGCCTGGTCGTGACCGGCTGCATGGCCGAGCGCTACGGCGACGAGCTCGCGGCGGCGCTGCCGGAGGTCGACGCGGTCGTCGGCTTCGCCGGCGAGGGTGCGCTCGCCACCTCGGTGCCGCTCGGCCTGCCCAAGGTGAAGCCGACCGGCGTGCGCGACCTGCTCGAGCTGCCCCGCCCCGCGCCGAGCGTCCCCTGGGCCTACCTGAAGGTGGCCGAGGGCTGCGACCGCGCCTGTGCGTTCTGCGCCATCCCGTCGTTCCGCGGGAAGCAGCGCTCCCGCGCCCCCGAGGCGATCGAAGCCGAAGCCCGCGCGCTGGTCGAGGGCGGCGTCGCCGAGCTGGTGCTCGTCGCCCAGGACCTCGCCTGGTACGGCCGCGACGTCGGGGAGCCGGGTTCGTTGGCACCGCTGCTGCGCCGGCTCGACACGCTCGCGGCCGACGGCCTCGCGCGCGTCCGCCTCCTCTACCTCTACCCGAGCGAGGTGCGCGACCCCCTGGTCGCCACCATGCTCGAGCTGCCGACCGTCGTGCCCTACTTCGACCTCTCGCTGCAGCACGCCGACGCGCGCCTGCTGCGGCGGATGAAGCGGTGGGGGAGCGGCGACCGCTTCCTCACCACCATCGACGCCATCCGGGCCGCCGAGCCCGAGGCCACGTTCCGCTCGTCGTTCATCGTGGGCTTCCCCGGCGAGCGCGAGCGCGAGCA
>DASUAS010000400.1:0-10252 GCA_035763625.1 Acidimicrobiia bacterium | reverse complement strand
CAGCCACGAGCTGCGTTCACCGCTCACGACACTGCGCGCGTCGGCGGAGGTGCTCGAGGACCGCGCCGGAGAGCTGCCGCCACGGCTGCGCGAGCCGGTCGAGCTGCTCGGGGACGAGGTGCACCGCTTCGAACGCCTCGTGTCGGAGTTGCTCGAGCTGGCGCGGGCGGAGGCCGCGGTCGACGCGCTCGAGCTCGAACCGGTGAACCTGGGCGAGCTGGTGCTGCACTCGGTCGTGCTCACGCGCCGAGGCGACTACGTGATCGAGATCGACCCCCGGCTGGCGGCGACGCCGGTGCTCGCCGACAAGCGCCGGGTGAATCGCATCCTCACCAACCTCGTCGAGAACGCCGAGCAGCACGGGCAGGGCGTGCGCGCGGTGCGGGTCACCTGGCGCGACGGCGTCGCGCGGATCGTCGTCGACGACGCGGGCCGTGGTGTGCCCCCCGCCGAGCGGGAGCAGGTGTTCGACCGCTTCTTCCGCGGTGCGGCCGCCGGACGTCGCGACGACAGCTCCGGGTCCGGGCTCGGCCTCGCGCTCGTCGCCGAGCACGTCCGGCTCCTGCGCGGCCGGGTCTGGGTCGAGGACGCGCCCCCGGGCCCCGGCGCCCGGTTCGTCGTCGAGCTCCCGGTCGAGGACGCGTGAGCGCCCGCCGGCGCGCGTGGATCGCGCCCGCCTGTCTCGCCGCCGCGGCCGCGCTCGGGCTCAGCGCGTGCGGCGTCGGCGCGCAGTCGGCACCTCACCGGATCGACCGGGCCGACGTGCCCTTCGGCCTGGTCGAGCGGGCCGAAGCTCCCGCGACGCCGAGCCACGCGCCGTACTCGTTCACGATCTTCCTCGTCGCCGGCGACCGGCTCCAGGCCGCGACCCGCGGCTCGCAGAGCCGTCCCACCCCCCGTGCGCAGCTGCGGCGACTGCTGCAGGGCCCGACCCCCACGGAGGCGGATGCGGGGCTCCGCACCCTGCTCACGCCCGACGTCGCCGTCGACGACGTCCGCGTCGCCGACGGGATCGCCACCGTCGCGCTCTCGCACGCGAGCGCGGCCCAGCCGCCGGGGAGCGAGCGGGCACTGGCCGTGGCCCAGCTCGTGTACACGGCGACCGCGATCCCCGGCGTCGACCGGGTGCGCTTCGAGGTCGACGGCGAACCGGCCGAGATCCCGCGTGGCGACGGCACGTTGACGAACCGGCCCGTGGGCCGCGGCGACTACGTGCTCGCGGCTCCCTGACGCACCGAACCGTCAAGGAACCGCAACACGTTCGTCGCGCGATCGCCGCACGCGCCGGGGATCATCGTGGTGAACGGAGGAGGTTCACCATGCACGCCACCACTCCCGGAGTCACCTACCTCGATCTCGACGGTGACGGCGTCCCCGACGCGGTGCTGACCGTCGAGACCTGGCCCGACGACGCCGACGCGGCCGACCGCGAGCTGACGGTCGTCGAGACGCTCGCATGCGGCATCGACATCGATGGGCACGCGCGCGACGTCCAGGTGCTCGCGCACCACTGATGCACTGATCGACAACTCCGACCGAGAGGACCTGAGCTTCACCATGATCGAGATCACACAGCACGCGGCCTCGGTGATCGCGACCGAGTGCGCCGTCCGCGAAGTTCCCGACAGCGGCGGGCTGCGCATCGCCCCGAAGTCGGCGGTGCACAACGGCACGCCGCGCTCGCTCGTCATCGAGTTCGTCCCGCGTCCACAGCCGTCCGACATCGTCGTGCGCGAAGGCGACGCAACGGTCTTCCTCGCCGACGGCGTCGACCACCTCGTCGGTGAGCGCGTCCTCGACACCGAGGACGGCGAGGCCCGGCCCGGCGGCGGACCGCCCCGCCTCGTGCTGCGCGCCCGCCCGGCCGCGACCTGAGCCCGCTCGGGCGAGCGAGGTCCCGGACTAGAGTTTTTGGGCTCCGCCCAAACGTGCCGAGAGGCCAGCCCGAGAGACCACCTCGTTGAAGGGACGTCCGCCATGCAGATGGACGACATGATCCTGGT
Organism: Acidimicrobiia bacterium; assembly: GCA_035763625.1. Classification (GTDB taxonomy): domain Bacteria; phylum Actinomycetota; class Acidimicrobiia; order IMCC26256; family DASPTH01; genus DASUAS01. Next base: position 8,249 of record DASUAS010000400.1, on the reverse strand, counting down.
GAGCATCGACGACCACATGGTCGAGCCGCCCGACATGTACAAGAACCACGTCCCGGCGAAGTGGCTCGACCAGGCCCCCAAGATCGTCCGCAACGAGCAGGGCATCGACGAGTGGACCTTCCAGGGCGAGAAGACGGCCACCCCGTTCGGCATGGCCGCCACCGTCGGGTGGCCGCGCGAGGAGTGGGGCTTCAACCCCGGCTCGTTCAGCGAGCTGCGCCCCGGCTGCTGGGACGTGCACGAGCGCGTGCGCGACATGGACGTCAACGGCGTGCTCGCGTCGATGTGCTTCCCGACGATGGCCGGGTTCAACGCGCGGACGTTCACGGAGGCGGGCGACAAGGAGCTGTCGCTCGTGATGCTGCAGGCCTACAACGACTGGGTGATCGACGAGTGGTGCGCCGAGTACCCGGGTCGCTTCATCCCGCTCGGCATCGTCCCGATGTGGGACATCGACCTCGCGGTCAAGGAGACCAAGCGCATCGCGAAGAAGGGCTGCCGATCGGTCAGCTTCCTCGAGGCGCCCCACGCGCAGGGGTTCCCGAGCTTCCTCTCGGGGCACTGGGACCCGATGCTGCAGGCGATGTCGGACGAGAACGTGGTCCTGTCGCTGCACATCGGCGCCGGCTTCGACCTCATCCAGAAGGCGCCCGAGGCGCCGATCGACCACCTGATCGTGCTCACCGCCCAGATCTCGGTGCTGGTCGCGCAGGACCTGCTCTTCGGCCCGACGCTGCGCAAGTTCCCCGACCTCAAGGTCGCCCTGTCGGAGGGCGGCATCGGGTGGATCCCCTTCTACCTCGACCGCGCCGACCGGCACTTCGAGAACCAGGCCTGGTTGCACAACGACTTCGGCGGCAGGAAGCCGTCCGACGTCTTCCGCGACCACATCCTCGCCTGCTACATCACCGACCCGTCGGGCCTCGAGCTGCGCCACCGGATCGGCACCGACATCATCGCCTGGGAGTGCGACTACCCCCACACCGACACGACGTGGCCCGAGTCGCCCGAGTTCGCCTGGAAGGAATTCCAGGACGCCGGGGTCAGCGACGACGAGATCCACGCGATCACGTGGGAGAACTCGTGCCGCTTCTTCGGCTGGGACCCCTTCGAGCACACGCCGAAGGAGCAGGCGACGGTGGGCGCGCTGCGGGCGCTGGCGACCGACGTCGACACCACCCGCATGTCGCGTGAGGAGTGGCGCACGCGCAACGAGGCCGCCGGCATCGGCACCCTCTGAACCCGCGGCGGGAGCGGGCTCCGCCCGTCCCGCCGCCCGGGACGGAGCGAGCGGAGGCGAGCGACGGGGGAAGGCGGCCTCACGGCATGTGCACGCCGCCGTTGGGGCGGACCACCTGTCCGGTCATGAAGCGCGACGCGTCGGCCGCGAGGTAGAGCATCGCCCAGGCGATGTCGGCCGGTTCGCCGACGATCCCGAGCGGCGCCGCGCCCCCTCGATCGGCGTGGACCTGCGCCCGGAGGTCCTCGTCCACGGTGCCGTCGGGGGCGGTGAACACCCGCTGGGTCATCGGCGTGTCCGTGAAGCCGGGCGCGACCGCGTTGGCGCGCACGCCGGCGGGACCGAGCTCGGCCGCGGCCGTGCGGGTGAGCTGGATGACCGCGGCCTTGGTCATGCCGTACACCGCGAGCGTCGGCGCCGGCACCTCGCCGCCGGCCGACGCCACGTTGACGATCGACCCGCGACCCGCCGCGCTCATCACCTTCCCGGCCGCCGCGGTGCCCCAGAACACGCCCTCGAGGTTGACCGCGAGGACTGCGGCGAGGTCGTCCTCGGTGGTGTCGACGATCAGCGCATTGCGGATGATGCCGGCGACGTTGGCCCACACGTCGACACGTCCCGACGCCTTGAGCGCGGCGCGCGCGAGGTCGTCGACCGCGGCGCGGTCGCTCACGTCGGTGGGGACGACGAGCGCGTCGTCGATCTGTGCGGCGGTGGCTTCCAGACCGTCGGCATCCCGATCGGCGAGCACGACCCGGGCCCCCGCCATCGCGTAGATCACCGCGGCCGCCTGGCCGATGCCCGACGCCGCGCCGGTGACGACCGCGGTGCGACCGTCGAGCGAGAACGCGTTGGCGACGACCGGGTCGAGCGACGCGTCGTGCGCCTTGGCCGCGTCGTCGCGCAGCTTCGAGATGAGGTCCATGGCTGCGACGCGTGCTGCTACGCGCGGACGGTGGCGTCGACGCGGTGACCGCGCGCCTCGAGCTCGGGCATGACGTCCTTGGCCAGCAGCTCGAGGTTGCGCATCACCTTGTCGTGCGGGAGGTCGCCGAACTGCACGTAGCAGAGCAACTGGTCGACGCCGACCGACTCGTACCGCAGGATCTTCTGCAGGCACTCCTCGGGCGTCCCGATGATGATCATGTCCTCGTTCTGGTAGTGGTCGACCGGCACCTTGCCCTCGATCACCGACTCGAGGAGCGGGAAGACCTTCGCCTTCTCCTCCTCCGGCAGGTTGACGAGCTCCCACTGCAGCGTGAATTCGGCGAGGTGGCGGTACCACCAGTTCACCGAGTCCCACAGCCCGTACGCCGCGGCCTCGTCGGCGTCGTCGTACGCGTGCACGAGCGTGTACACGCCGACGCGGTCGTTCCGCACCCGCGTGAGCATCTCATCGGGGCGGGCCAGGGCCTGCGCCGACCGGTACGCACGGATGTGGTTGGCCATCGACTCCACCGGCTGCAGGAGCGCGAACGACAGGAGCCCGAGACCGAGCTCGCCCGCGCTGACCGCGCTCGTCTCCGACGCCGCCGCCTGCCACACCGGCGGGTGCGGGTCCTGGAACGGCTTGGGGGTCTGGATGCGCTCGGGGAAGTGCAGGTTCTCGCTGTCCCACGAGAACAGCTCCTGCTCCCACATCGCCACCACGATCTCGATCGCCTCGCGCCACTGCGCCCGCGAGCGGTCGTCGGCGGGGACACCGAACGCGATCTGCTCCATCGGTGTCGAACGACCGGTGCCCCACTCGACCCGGCCGTGGCTGAGCACGTCGACGGTCGCCACCTTCTCCGCCAGGCGCGCCGGGTGGATGAACCCGAACGGCGTGAGCGTCACACCGAAGCCGAGCTTGATCTGCTCGGTGCTGAGCGCGAGGCCACCGAGGATGGCCTCGTTGCACGGGGAGGCCGAGCGACCGTCGCGGAAGTGGTGCTCGACCACCCACACCGTGTTGAACCCGAGCTTGTCGGCGTACTGGATCTCGGCGATGGCCTCGTCGTAGGTGCGCTGCTCGGCGTCGCGCTGGCCGTAGGGGTGCGGCTTGCTCCAGGGCTTGATCTTGGGCTGGAACTCGTAGAGCAGGTCGAGCTTCACGGCGGCTCCCCCTTGGTCGCACTCGGCTTGGTCGCACCCGGCTTGGTCGCACTCGGCGCGGTGCTCGTGCCAGTCATCTTTTGCAATGTCGAAAACGCTTTTGTATTGTCGGCGCGGATCGTATGCCTCGTCCCGCGCTCGCCGCCACCCGTGCCCTCGCGGTCCTCGACTTCCTGGCCGCGCACCCGACCGACGAGTTCACCCTGTCCGACCTCGCGGGCGAGCTCGACATCAACGTGGCGTCCGCGCACGCGGTGCTCGGCGTGCTGACCGAGGAGGGGTACCTCGTGCGCAACCCACGGCTGCGCACGTACTCGCTCGGGCCGTCGGTGGTCGCGCTGGGCAGCGGCGCGCTCGAGCGCCACCCCGCGATCGACCACGCGCGCGACGAGGCGCGCCGTCTGAGCGAGGAGCTCGACCTCGGCGTGGCGGTGACCGCGCTCGCCGGAGACGACATCGTGTTCCTCGCCCGCGTCGGTGAGCACCAGGCGCACGAGATCCAGGTCCACGTGGGCCAGCGCATCCCGCTGGTACCGCCCATCGGTGCGGTCTTCGTCGCGTGGCTCGACCCCGAGCCGTGGTTGTCGCGCGCGAGCGACCGGGTGGCGATGGAAGCGCTGCTCGACGACGTGCGGGCGCGCGGCTGGGCGGTGGCGATGGAAACCGATGCCCACCGCGCTCGCCGGGGATCGCTGGCGGAGCCCATCACCGACCTCGACCCGTCGGAGTACGTCGGCCCGCTCGCCGGCGATCGCACCTACGACGTGGTGATGATCGCCGCGCCCGTCTTCGATCGTCGGGGCGATTCCCTCGTGTCGATCACGCTGCTCGGGCTCGAGTCCGGGCTCACCGCCGACCAGGTCGCGGAGTACGGCGAGCGCGTGCGCGATGCCGGGCTCGTGGCCACGCGCCGCAGCGGCGGACGCGCACCCGCCGCACGCTGAGCGAGCGGAGGGCGAACGACGGTGATCAGACGTCGTCGGGGATCCAGCTCGGGCGCCGCTTCTCCATGAACGCGGTCATGCCCTCGCGCGGCTCGGGTGAGTGCTCGAGGCCCCAGAACATGGTCTGGTAGTCGATCGGCTCGTAGCGGTCGTGCAGCATGCGCTTGGTGAGGACGCGCGCGTCGGGCGCCGTCTGCAGCACCTCGCGCGCCGCGGTGAGCGCGGCCTCGCGCAGCTCGTCGTGCGCCACCATGCGGCTGATCACGCCCAGGCGCACCGCTTCCGCGGCGTCGAAACGACGGGCGGAGAGCATCAGGTCGCGCGCGACGGCTACGCCGACGTGCGCGGGAAGCACCGCGGCATACGTCGCGTCGATGATCCCGCGCAGCAGCTCCGGCACACGGAACGTGGCGCGGTCGCTCGCCACCGCGATGTCCGAGAGCATGGCGATCAGGAGGCCGCCGCCCTGGCACAAGCCGTTCACCGCTGAGATCACCGGCGCCCGGCTGTCGCGGACGGCGAGGAACGGGAGCACGTCGGTGCCGATCACGTCGGGCACCGTCTCGCCCTCGTCCGATCGCCCGCCGAGATCACCGCCCGGCGCGAACACGTCGCCGACACCGGTGATGATCAACGCCGCGAGGTCGGGCTCCTGGTTGACGAGCGCGACCGCGCGCTTGATGCCGTAGTACATGCCGGGAGTGAGCGCGTTGCGCGCGTGCGGTCGGTCGATCACGCACCACGCGATCGACCCGTCGCGCTCGAAGTGCAACGCCGGGGTGCCGAGCTCGTCAGTCACGCCAATGGTCGATTCCGCGCCGGCGTCCCGGCCATCCGTCCGCGCCTCCGCTCCATCTCCATCGCCGCACCCTATGTGCGCATGAACCGCTCGTACCGGGCGACGGCCGCATCGAGCGCGCGCTGCTCCCGGTCGTCGAGCGCGCGCCCGACCCGGGTCTCGACCTCGAGCGAACCGGGCGCCCGGTGCGTCCGCCAGTGGCCGAGGAGCTGCCCGTCGCCGAGGACGACGTGGGTGAAGCCGTCGACGTGACGCGGCACCGGGAACGACACCGCGGGCGTGGTGAGCACGTCGCGCGTCTCGGAGTACGAGATGATCACCTCGTCGAAGCACTGCACCAGGTCCATGCCCGGTCCTCGCGGCGCGCGTGGTGGGCGCGGGAGCTCCGCGAACCAGTAGGTGTGGCCGTCGCGCTCCACCGACGAGAGCTCGGCGCGCACCGACGCCAGCGCGTCACGAACAACCGGTACAGGGAGGCCCGACCACCAGGCGAAGTCGCGCACCGACGCCGGCCCCCGCGTCGTGAACCATCGCCGCGCCAGCTCCGCGCCCGCTTCCTCCTCGGAGATGCCGGGACCGCCGGGGACGCGGTCGTCGAAGGGCACGTACGTGTGCTGGGCCGCTCGCATCGGGCCGCTGCAGATGACCGCGTGCAGCTCGGCGTGGAGCAGCAGGTGGGCGATGCGCTGCCCTTTGGTCGCGATCCGGCGCCGCTCGAGCGCGTGCACCAGCTCGCGGCGGGTCGCGGGACCCCCGGCGACGGTCGCCGCGATCACGTCGGTGGCGCGCCGACGCGTGCGGGCATCGAGGCCGAGCTCCTGGTAGCGAAGGCGGTTGGCGGCGTCGATCCGCCGACCGGTCAGGGCGAGCAGCCAACGCAGGTCGTCGGGGGTGGCGTAGTGCCAGGTGGGGCGGAGCACGTGGGTGCGCAGGATGCGCCCGGCGTCGAAGTCGGCGTCGACCACCGACGCCGACGCGCCGCACCGCTGCCCGATCGACCATCGCGCGTACGCGTGCTCCTGCGCCTGCATGGCGACCAGGTTCCGGACCACGTCGGCCGGAGTGCGTGCCTGCGCGTCGGCCCGCGTGTTCCAGAGGCCGAGCCCGACCATGCGCGCGCGGGCGATCGCCGCTCGAGACCGCAGGCCGGTTGCCGGCATCGAGTCAGTGTGCGAGCTGGCCGACGACGTCGTCGAGCTCGAAGCCGAACGTCGTCACGAGCTCCGACTCGCCCCGCTCGGTGACGTGCACGGCGCGTCCTCGCGGCGCCCGTTCGATCCACTCGCGCGCGAACATCTGCTGCGCGAGCGCCGCGGCCACCGAGCCCGCGAGGTGGTGGCGTTGCTCGGTCCAGTCGACGCAGTGCGAGAGCATCGCGTCCTCGGCGACGTCGATGCCGAACGTCGCGAACCGCGCACTCCCGTCGCCCGTGACCCGATAGAGCGGATCACGACTGCGCGACGCGAGCTGCTCCTGCTCGGGTCGGAACGCGCCGTCGTGCCCGGAGACGAGACCCTCGCGCAGCAACGCCTGCAGCAGCGCGACGCCGAGCTTCCCGGCGAGGTGGTCATAGCACGTGCGACCGCGTCGCATCTGGGCCAGGCGCGTGTGCTCCCGCAGCGAACGCACCGGCGCCTCGGGCGCGAGCTGCGCGACCGCTTCGAGGAACTCGGCGATCTCCGTGCCGCGCAGCCGGTAGTAGCGGTGCCGCCCGTGCTGCTCGACGCAGACGAACCCGCCGTCGACCAACCGACCGAGATGCTCACTTGCGGTCGACGGCGCCACGCCCGCCTCGGTGGCGAGCACGCTCGCCGGCAACGCCCGCCCGTCGTACAGCGCGAGGAGGATGCGGGCCCGTGAGGGCTCGGCGATCAGCGCACCGACCGCCGCCAGATCGACGTCTCCAGTCACGGGTCCAGGCACGGATCCAGGGTACGGCGACGACGTTTCGGTCCTGGCCGAAACGTCCCATGGGTACGTTCCGCGTATGGAACCCACCTCCGCCGTGCGCACTCGCGTCGACGGTCGGGCGTTCGCCGCGGTGACGTTCACGATCGTCGTGCTCCTCGCGAGCAGCAACCTCCCGACGCCGCTCTACCCGACGTACGAGCGCATCTTCTCCCTCTCACCGCTCGACGTGACGCTCGTGTACTCGACCTACGCCGGTGCCGTCATCGTGTCGTTGGTGCTCTTCGGCCGCCTCTCCGACACCGTCGGACGTCGCCGCGTGCTGCTCCCCGCGGTGTCGTTGGCGATCGTGGCGGCGACGGTGTTCGCGTTCGCTCCGAGCGCGGCGTGGCTCGTCGTCGCGCAGGTGGTCGAGGGCATCGCGCTGGGCATGCTGCAGGGCAGCGCGGTCCCTGCGCTCCTCGAGACCGAGCCGCACGGTGACGCCCACCGCGCGTCGTTGGTCGGGTCGTCGGCGACGGTCGCGGGCGCGGCCGTCGGCCCTGCACTGGCCGGCGTGCTCGCCCAGTACGCGGGGGCGCCCCGACGCCTCGTGTTCGTCGTGGAGATCGTGCTGCTCGCGATCGGGCTCGTGCTCCTCCTGCGCCTGTTCCCGAAGGACCACGGGGTCGGCCGGTGGCGGCCCCAGCGACCACGGGTGCCCGCGTCGATCCGACGCACGTTCGTGTTCGCGGGCGCGACCGCGTTCACCGGGTGGGCGCTGGCGTCGCTGTTCCTGTCGCTCGTCCCGAGCTACATGATCGAGCTGCTCGGCGAGACCAACCTCGCGCTCATCGGCGGTGTGGCCGCGCTGATGCTGGCGTGTTCCGCGATCGTGCAGCCGGCGACCGGCCACCTCGGCCCACGCCGCGCCGAGCTCCTCGGTCTGGGCCTCGTCGTCGCCGCCGCCGTCGCGCTCCTCACCGCCGCCGAGCTGCACTCGCTCGCGGCGCTGGTCGGTTCGGGCGCACTCGCCGGCTGCGGCCTGGGGTGCGCGTTCCGGGGTTCGCTCGTCGACGTCACCGCCGTCGCCCCGGAGCACGAGCGGGCCAACGTCGTCGCCGCCTTCTACATCGTCATCTACCTCGCGACCGCGCTCCCGGTGATCGGCGTCGGACTCCTGGCGCTCTCGAGCGGGTTGCTCCCCGCGGTGCGAACGTTCGCGTGGATCATCGGCATGGCCGCGCTCGCGGTCTTCGTCCTGATGTCGCGGATGGAGCGACGC
>DASUAS010000399.1:0-5236 GCA_035763625.1 Acidimicrobiia bacterium | reverse complement strand
CCGCGGCTCCGGTCAGCCGACGGCGAAGAACATGCGCGCCTCGCACGACGTCTCGTCGCCCACGCTGGCGCGCGCCTGCGACCATCCGCCGCGGGCGCTCAACCGCTCGACGTCGACGACGAGGCGCAACTCGTCGCCCGGGCGCACCAGGCGACGGAAGCGGACCTTCTCGACGCCTCCGAACAACGCCAGCTTGCCCGCGTAGCGCTCGTCGCCGAGCAGCGTGATCGCACCGGCCTGCGCGAGCGCCTCGAGCTGGATCACGCCCGGCACGATCGGGTTGTCGGGGAAGTGCCCGGCGAGGAAGTACTCGTCCCCGGTGACCAGCCACCGCGCCTCGATGTGCTCGGCGATCTTGATCGAGTCGACGACGTCGACGAAGCGGAACGGCGGTCGGTGCGGGAGCATGCCGATCAGCGCGTCGGACTCGGGAAGGGGCATCGGTGGATCCGATCCTGCTCGGGGCGGACAGTTCGCGTCCAGCCCGTGGTGCACGGAGACGCTCGCTGATTACTCGCGAGTAATCGACGTTACCCGCGAGTAATGGTCGACACTTCGTGGCCACGACGTCGACATGCGTTCACGGCGATGTAACCCGCGGCGCGCGTCCACGGTCGAAGTCCTTCACACCTGCAACCGAGTGCACGAGGCGGAGTGGGCGACACGGTGGCTATCGCAGTGGTGTTCCCCGGACAGGGAACCCAGCAGACCGGCATGGCGCGACCCTGGGTCGACCATCCCAGCTGGTCGATCGTGGAGCGTGCCGAAGTCGCGCTCGGTGAACCGCTCGGGCACCTCGTGACCGACGCGCCCGCGGAGACGCTCGCCCGCACGCGCGAAGCGCAGCTCGCGGTGCTGCTCACCTCGCTCGTGGTGTGGGACGCGCTCGACGTGTCCGGCCACGACGTCGTCGCCTTCGCCGGCCACTCCCTCGGCCAGGTCACCGCGCTGATCGCGGCGGGCGTGCTCACGCTCGACGACGGCGTGCGCTTCGCCGCGCGCCGGGCCGAGCTCACCCAGGCCGCGGCCGACGCCCACCCGGGCAAGATGGCGGCGCTGCTCGGCGCCACTCCGGAGCAGGCCGAGGACGCCTGCACCGCTGCTCCCGACGGCTGCTGGGTCGCCAACGACAACGCCCCCGGGCAGGTCGTGATCGCGGGCACCCCCGACGGCCTCGCCGCCGGATCGGCCCGGGCCCAGGAGGTCGGCGTGCGCCGGGTCACCGCGCTCAACGTCGGCGGTGCGTTCCACACCCCCCTGATGGCCGACGCCACTGCGGGGCTGGTCACCGAGACCGCGGGTCTCGTGCTGTCGGCGCCGACCGCGCCGATCGTCTCGAACCACGACGCCCGGTCCTACGCCGACGCCGACGGCTGGCGCGACCGGCTGCCGAACCACGTGTCCGTGCCGGTGCGGTGGCGCTCGACGATGGACACCCTCGTGAGCCTCGGCGCCGACACGTTCTGGGAGGTCGGGCACGGTTCGATGCTCGCCGCCCTCGCCAAGCGCGGTGCGCCCGACGCGACCGTCCGCAACTTCGCCACCCCCGACGACACCACCAACGACGACTCGACCCTGGAGGTCGCATAACCCATGGAAGCCCTGTTGAACCACGGCGAAGGGCTCCTCGTGTCGGAGCGCATGATCATCGCCCCCTCGGTGGGCGTGTTCCGGCCGCTCGACGACGTCGACGCGGGCGACCTCGTCGACGAGGGACAGACCGTCGGGCACCTCGACGGACCCGGCACCTCCACGCCCGTGTGCAGCCCGTTCCGCGGCCAGCTGGTGGGGATGCTCGTGCACCGGGGTGAGCGCCTGCGCGAGGGTCAGCCCGTCGCCTGGCTGCGAGTCGCCTGAGCATGCGGGCGGCGATCACCGGCTGGGGCTCCGCGCTCCCCGACCAGCGGCTGACCAACCACGACCTCGAGCAGCTGGTCGACACCAGCGACCAGTGGATCGTCGAGCGCACCGGCATCCATGAGCGCAGGATCGCGATGCCGGGCGAGTCGACCGCGACACTCGCCATCGAGGCGGGTGCGGCGGCGATCAAGAGCGCGGGTCTGACGCCCGACGCCATCGACCTGTTGGTGGTGGCGACCGCCAGCCCCGAGCAGCTCATCCCCCACACCGGCGCCTTCGTCGGCGACGGTCTGGGCGTCCGGTGTGGCTCGTTCGACCTCAACGCCGGCTGCGCGGGGTTCGTCTACGAGCTCGTCGTCGGCTCGTCGCTCCTCACCGCCGGCAACCTCGATCACGTCCTGGTGATCGGCGCGGAGACCCTCTCGCGCGTCACCGATCCGACCGACCGTGGCACCTGCATCCTCTTCGGGGACGGTGCCGCGGCGATGGTGCTGAGCCCATCGCCCGATGACGGTCCTGGTCTGCTCGCGTGGGATCTCGGGTGCGACGGCAGCGCCGCCGGCCTGCTCGAGATCCCCGCGGGCGGGAGTCGCCGACCGGTCACCGAGGAGACCGTCGCCAACCGCGAGCACTACCTGCGCATGAGCGGCCAGGAGGTGTTCCGGAGGGCGGTCCGGATCGTGGTCGAGTCGGCCACCCACACCCTCGAACGCGCGGGCGTCGGCGTCGACGACGTCACGTGGTTCGCGCCCCACCAGGCCAACGTCCGTATCATCGACTCCGCGGGCAACCGGCTCGGGATCCCGGCGGAGCGCACCCTCGTGAACATCGACCGCTACGGGAACACCAGTGCGGCCTCGATCCCGCTCGTCCTCGCCGAGGCCGCCGACGACGGACGGCTGCAGCCCGGCGACCTCGTGCTGCTCTCGGGCTTCGGCGCCGGGCTCACGTGGGGCAGCGCGCTCCTCCGCTGGGGCGGCGCATGAGCGCGCCGTGGAGTCGCACGTGAGTGCCCCGGAGTCACCCGGGCGGGTCGCGTTCGTCACCGGCGCATCGCGCGGCATCGGTCGCGCGGTGGCGGTGGCGCTCGGCGACGCCGGATGCCGGGTCGCGTTCTGCTACTCCTCCGACGCCGAGGGCGCCAAGGAGACCCACGGGGCCGTCGAGGCCACCGGCGCCGAGGTGCTCGCGGTGCAGGCCGACGTCGCCTCCCCCGACTCGGTCGACCAGGCCTTCGGGGCCATCGAGGACACGTTCGGGCCGGTCGAGGTGCTGGTGAACAACGCCGGCATCACCCGCGACGGGTTGCTGATGCGCATGAGCGACGAGCACTGGTCCGACGTGCTGCAGACGAACCTCACCGGCGCGTTCCACACCATCCGTCGGGCGACGCCGAAGATGATGCGCGCCCGCTTCGGACGGATCGTGAACGTGTCGTCGGTGAGCGGCCAGACCGGGCAAGCCGGTCAGGCCAACTACTCCGCCGCGAAAGCGGGCCTGGTGGGCCTCTCCCGGTCGGTCGCGCGGGAGCTGGCGACCCGGGGGATCACCTGCAACGTCGTGGCCCCCGGGCCTATCGTGACGGCCATGACCGAGGGGCTGCCGGACGACTGGCGCCAATGGGCCGAGCAGACCGTGCCGCTCGGACGCCTCGGGAACCCCGACGAGGTGGCGGCTGTCGTCGCCTTCCTCTGCTCCGACGCCGCCGGCTACGTGACCGGCGCCATCGTCCCGGTCGACGGCGGACTCGGCATGGGGCACTGATCGGCGCGATCCTTCTCCGCTCGGTTTCCACCCCCGGCGCCGAGCCATGACCCCTTTCTTTCCACCACAGGAGGAAGCAATGGAACGAGACGAAGTCCTCTCCGCACTGCGGGAAGTCGCGGTCGAGGTGCTGAGCGTCGAACCCGACGCGGTCGTCGAGGACGCCCGCTTCAAGGAGGACCTCGACGCCGACAGCCTCGACCTGGTCGAGCTGGTCATGGGCCTCGAGGAGCGCTTCGACATCTCGGTGCCCGAGGAAGACCTCGAGAACGTGGGAACCGTCGGCCAGGCCGTCGACCTCGTCCTCGCCAAGCTGGCCGCGAAGGCCTAGGGAAGGCGACGGAACCGTGACCGACCTCCTCGACTCGCACGGACGGCCGCGCGTCGTCGTCACCGGCATGGGCGTGAAGACGCCGGCCGGTGTCGACGTCGCCCGGTTCTGGGAGACGGTGCGCGCGGGTCGCGGCACCGCCAAGACCATCCAGCGGTTCGACGCGTCCGAACTGCCGGTGCGCTTCGCCGGGGAGGTGCTCGAGTACGAGCCCGAGAAGTACTTCGGTCCGAAGGAGGCGCGCCGGGTCGATCGCTTCACGCAGCTCGGTTTCGGCGCGGCCGCCGACGCGCTCGACGACGCCGGCGAGCTCGGCGCCGACCCGAGCCGGGTCGCGGTCATCGCGGCCACCGGCGTCGGCGGTCTCGAGACCATGGAGGAGAACGAGTCGACCTTCCTCGCGCGCGGTCCGAGCCGGGTCAGCCCGTTCTTCGTCCCGATGATGATGCCGAACGCCGCGGCGGGGATGATCTCGATCCGCTTCGGCTTCACCGGCCCCGCGCTCTGCATCTCCACCGCGTGCGCAGCTGGTGCCAACGCCATCGGCGAAGGCGTGCGGATGGTGCGCGACGGCAGCGCGGAGGTCGTGGTCGCGGGCGCGACCGAGGCCCCCGTCACCCCCCTCACCGTGTCGGCGTTCGCCCGCATGGGCGCCATGAGCGGCCGCAACGACGACCCCGAGCGCGCCTCGCGCCCGTTCGACGTCGGTCGTGACGGCTTCGTGATCGCCGAGGGCGCGGGGTTCACGGTGCTCGAGACGCTCGAACGCGCGCTCGCGCGCGGTGCGACCGTCCACGGCGAGGTGCTCGGCTACGGGCGCAACGCCGACGCCCACCACATCACCGCGCCCGTGCCCGGTGGCGCCGGCGCGGCCGCGTGCATGCAGCTCGCGCTCGACGACGCCGGCCTCGACTGTCGGGCGATCGGACACGTGAACGCGCACGGCACCTCCACGCCGCTCAACGACGCCACCGAAGCCGAGGCCATCCGCAAGGTGTTCGGCGACAGCGCTCCGGCGGTGACGTCGACCAAGGGCGTGACCGGGCACATGATCGCGGGGGCCGGCGCGGCCGAGGCGGTGATCAGCCTGCTGTCGCTGCGCGACGGCGTGATCCCCCCGACTGCGAACCTCGATCAGATCGGCGACGACATCGGCCTCGACGTCGTCGCGGGCGAACCCCGCCCCGTGGACCGCAAGCCCGTCCTCTCGAACTCGTTCGGGTTCGGTGGCCACAACGCGACCCTGATCCTGGGCCTGGTCGACCTCGTCGAGGGGTGACC
>DASUAS010000398.1:0-15709 GCA_035763625.1 Acidimicrobiia bacterium | reverse complement strand
GACGAAGGCTTCGAACGCTTCCTTCTCCTCGGCGCGGGTGTGGGCCCAGAACGCGCGGTAGCGCTGTGCACCGTCGGGTTCGTGCCACGCGACGCCGAAGAGATACTCGAGGCCAGGGCCGGAGACGTCGTCGTCGATGGTGAACGGGTCGCCCTCCATGTCGAAATAGAGGTCGCCCGGCGACGGCGACGGCAGCAACGCCCAGCCCCGCTGCGGCCAGGCGTGGTCCGGACCGTCGGCGGCGGGCGGCTCGGGCGGGAGCAGCTCGAAGATCGGCGGCTCGTGGCCCTCGCCCTTCACCTGGAGCTCGGCCGGGTGGCGCAGCCGCTCGTCGGTCGCCTCGCCGATGCCGGCGACGGTGAGCTCGGGATCGGCGACGGCGAGGTCGCGGCGGGTGGCGATGCCGACCGCGGTGAGCTTGCGGGTCTGGTCGCGGCGCATGCCGGAGACGAGAGAGAGGTGGTCGTCGGCGCGGCGACGTGACTTGCAGACGTCGGCCCAGCGGCAGATCCCGCAGTGGTCGACGGGATCGGGGTAGGTGGTGATACCCGGGTCGGTACGGGCGCGCTCGACGAGCTCGCCGAAGCGGGCCTTCAGCGCGCGGTAGTAGGCGGAGTAGTCGGTGAGCTTGAACGGGTGCTGCTCGCCGTCGCCGGTGATGACGTGCATCTGCTGCGGCGCGACGCCCTGCAGGCGCTCGACCTGCTCGGAGTAGGCGCACATCTGGAGCAGGGCGGCCGCCTTCACGCGGCGGGCGAGCTTGGCGTCGGCGACCTCGTAGGACCACGCGCCGAGGTGCGGGCTCGGCGTGTCCACGCGCAGGAGGAAGTCGGCGTGCCCTCGCCATCCGTCGTGGAAGAACGTCGCCTGGTAGATCACGTCGGCGCCGGCGCGCATGGCGTCGAGCGTGCGCGCCTCGGCGTCGGCGAGCGCGGCAGCGGTGTTGTCGGGGTACTCGACCTCGACGACGATGCGACCCTCGGCGCGGAAGCGCGCGAGCTGCTTGGTCTCGTGCTCGCCGCCGCGGCGCGAGAGCACGTCGAGCATCGGGTCGTCGCGCTTCGGTCGCTCGACGTCGCCGCGGAGGGCCGCCAGCTCGAGCTGCGTCAGGTGCTCGCACGCGGCGAAGCCGGTCAGATCGCTCGGACTGAGCGCGATCGAACCACTGTCGAGAACGTGCATCCGGCTTACACCGCCCTCCGTGCCGGTCCGCCGATTCTTCCAGATTTCGGCGTGCCGAGTGTGCGACTGGAGCGGGCGTCGGTCACAGCGCGCGCCGCCACACCTCGTGCGCGCCAATCATCGATCTTCACGGTGGTCACGCGGCCAGGACGATGTCGGTGGTGCGCGACGGCAGGTACGTGCAGCCGAACTGGTGGAGACGGCGCGAGCAGCCCGCGGCGCGCGCGACGACGTCGACGGCGACACCGCGCTCGCGCACCGCTGCGGCGCGGGCAGCGAAGATGCCGTCGCCGCTGCCGATCACCAGCCGCGCGTACCGCTTGGCGACGAGCTCGATTGGCGCCAACGAGAGCAGCATGACGTCGGCGCCGTCGTCACCGCGCGCGCAATGGACGCTCGCCGGTACCGGCAGGTCGTACATCACCCGGCTGATCAAGGCGGGATTGCTGGCGAGGATGACATGGTCGTCGTGATGCCAGTGCGCGAGCTCGAGGTAGGTGTCGAGCGTCGCCAGCGCGGTCCGAGCGTCGGCGCGCGGGTCGCCGACCAGGTTCTCGAGGTCGACGAGATGGAGCGTGCGATGGGATGGAGAAGTACTCGAGGAAGTGGTCACGATGCCCCCTGTTCATGTGCTGGGGACAGCATGAAGAGGGGGTGCGACAGTTACATCGCTGTGATTTCGCCCGCCGGGTCAGCGGGTGAGTGCCACCGCCAGGATCGTGGCGACGAATCCGGTGATGTAAGGCGGACACCTACCGTCGGCGCGGGTCGTGTCCCAGGGCGTTCGTACGGTCCGCGTCCATGCAGTGCACGAACGGACACGACAACCCCGACGACCAGAAGTTCTGCGGCGAGTGTGGCGAGCTGCTGCCGCCGACTCCGCCACCCACGGCCGACACGGCCGCAGTCGCGACCGAGGCCGAGCCCTCGCCCCGTCGACGCACGCGCCTGTGGGTGACGTTGGTCGCGGTAGCAGTGGCGATCGTCGTGATCGTCGCCATCGCGACCGCTGGTTCCGGCACCAACGACGCAGCGCGCAAGGCGTCGGGGCAGACGCACTCGAGCGTCGTGAACAACCACACGACGTTCACCACGCCGACGACGGCGGCGCCGGTGCACGACGTGAAGATCACCGGCAACGGCTTCACCCAGCTGCCGCCCGACAGCATCGGCAACTCGTACCTCTCGTACGGCGTCGTCGTGCAGAACCCGTCGGACGACATCGCCACCCGCGTGTCGCTCAACGTCGCCTTCTACAACGACGCCGGTGTGGTGGTGAAGGCCGACAGCCCGACCATCGACGTCATCCTCCCGGGTCAGACCGCGGCCTACGGCGACGCGGTGCAGGCCGCCGGCGCCACCCGGATGGAGGTGCAGGCGCTCGTCGGCAGCTGGCAGACGGCGACCACCACGACGGGCGCGTTCAGCGCCTCGGGCGTCGGCACCGTCGTGCAGGACTTCGGCGGGCTGCGGACCAACGCCACCCTCAGCTCGACCTTCGCCAAGGACCTGAAGGAGGTCGTCGCCGTGGCGATCTACCGCGACGGCAACGGCGCCATCGTCGGGGGCGACCGCACCTACGTGGACTTCGTGCCCGCCGGTGGACAGGCGGCGGTCGAGATCAGCGGGTTCAACGACCTGCCGGCTCCGGCCGCCACCGAGATGTACGCGGAGCTGTCGAACCTGTCGTTGCTCGGGACGTGAGGTGGAGACGCGTCGGCGGCGCGCGCCAGCGGGCTCTTTGACCACTCTCTTGATCGCTCGGTCAGCGAGCGAACGAGCGCTCGCGGGGTCTCATCGACCGCCTCGAACGTCCGGCCAGCGTCAACGCGAGAGCGAACGCGAGCACGACCACGCACGCGGCGGCCGCCAGAAGAGCCGCGGCTGCACACATGGCGATGAACACGAGCCGCACGACGTGCAGAACCGCTCGAACCATGGCAACACCTCCTGACGCTCAGCCTGCGCCGACCATACGAAGGTGGTGGGACACGAGGTCTTTCAGGCAGGGCGCTGCGTTCGCCGGGGAACCTCGGCGGCGGAGGCCATCGCCTTCCGTGCCGATCCGGTGCGCGTCATTCGGGCGGCGAGCTCTCGGTCGATCAGCGGTCCTCTACGTGCTCGTCCGCAGCCACGACGGCCAGCCCGTCGATGCCGGCGAAGTCGTCGGGGTTGGTCGTGAAGAGCGGCAGGTCGTTCGCGAGCGCAGTCGCGGCGATCAAGGCGTCGAAGCCACGGGCCGAGACCTTGCGGCCCGCAACTCGCAGTGCCGCGGCGACGGTGCCGAACGCGCGCGCCGCGGCGGCGTCGAACGGCAGGACCGGGAAGGAGACCTCGGCGAAGCGCAGGTGCTCCTGGCGGCGTGCCCGCGTCACGGGATCGGCTGCCACCAGTGGTCCGACCGCGAGCTCGGCCAGTGTGATGGTGGTGATCACCGGCTGCTCAGGGAGCGAGTCGCGCGCCAACCGACGCATGAGCACGACGACATTGGTGTCGACGACTCCGCGCCCAGCAGTCATTCGTCGTCGATGAAGAGGCGCGTGTCGAGCACCGCGTCGATGTCGGCCCGCAGCTCGTCGGGGTCGATCGGCGGCAGGGTGCGCGCGCGACGCAGGATCTCGTCGAGCGCGAGGTCACGACGAGGGATGGGCACCAGCTCGGCAACCGGCTTGCCGTTGCGCGTGACGGTCAGGCGCTCGCCGGCCTCGACTCGATCGAGCACGTCGCCGCCGTGGTTCCGCAGCTCACGCACCGACACCTCGGTCATGTACCGAGTGTATCACGCGTGAGACGCGCGACGATCAGTTCGCCGGCCGAGATCGCACGGGCGTCGCGCTCGAAGCGCGCGGACGGTCGGGAGCCGGCTTCGCCCGGGCCGTCCCGCGCCGACCAGCGTTACCCTTGGTGCGTGGTGCTGCTCCCGTACCTGCTGGCGCGCTGCCTCGTCGCGGTGTGGGCCCGACTCGGGGAGCGGCGGCGCCGCCAGAACCTCGACGACGGGGGCGGGGACCACGGCGGCCGTGGTGGCGGTGGCAACGGCAACGGCAACGAGCTCGTCCTCGCCGCCTGAGCCGCGCGACGCGACCGGAGCGACGCAGGTCAGGGAGTCACGCGTGAGCCAGGCTTCGTCGCTCGCGGACCCGACGCGGGCAGGTGGTACGTCTCGATCGCCGCTTCCTCGGCAACCACCTCGTCGCCGAGCAGGGCGACGACGTCGTCGGCGAGCTCGGCGCACCGGCACTGGTCGTCGGCCAGGCCCGGTTCGTCGGCGAGCGCGAGGAGCCGTTCGACCACCTGGCGCTGCCGGTGCTGCAGGTCGGCCGCGAGATCGGGCTCGAGCGCATCGAGCTTGATGTCCATGAGTCGTTCGTCGCCGAGGTGGATGGCGAGCTCCCGCAGCGAGACGATGGCGAGTCGAACCACCTCCTCCTCGTCGCCGGCGGTGGCGGCCGAGCGCAGCTGCTCGGCGAGCCCCAGCAGTTGCTCGTGCGCGTTCTGCATGGGTGCACCTCGCTTCGTCGTGGGTTCCTCAGGGTACGAGCGCGACGACCCTCCGGGTGTGGCGCACCTGGTCGACCGCGGCGTCGACCGCGGAAAGGGTCGCCCCGAGCGGCACGTGCTCGAGCAGCTCGAGCAGCGCCTCCTTGTCGATGTCGTCGGGCGGCACCTCGCTGACGCTGACGGCGAAGCTCGTGATCGCCGGCCCACCCGCGATCTCGTGCACGCTCGCGGTGGCGCGGTCACCGGACGCCAGGCCGGCGAGATCGCCGTCGCCGAACGTCACCAGCGCGTTGCCGCTCACCGCATATCGGACGGGCACGGCCCGGGCCCAGTCTTGGCGCTTGACCCAGACGGTGTGATGGCTCTTGACCTTGAGATCCATGTGTTCATTCTTCTGCTCTCCGATGGAGAAATCCAGGGTCGAAGGTCCCGACGCCGCGGCGCCGATCACCCGAAGCGCAGCGGGATCTCGCCGTACGCGCGGGCCCAGATGGAGGTGATGCGGCGAGGGGTGCCGTCGAGCTCGTAGTCGGGCAGGCGGGCGTGGAGCTCCTCGAACGCGACCCGTGCCTCGAGGCGAGCCAGGTTGGACCCGAGGCAGTAGTGGGTGCCGTGACCGAAGGCGAGGTGCTTGGTGATCTCGCGGTGGATGTCGAAGCGCTCCGGATCGGGGAACTCGCGCTCGTCGTGGTTCGCCGAACCCCAGATCAGCATCACCCGCGATCCGGACGGGATGACGGTGCCGTGGAGCTCGACCTCGCGCGTCGTCGTGCGCGGCAGCACCTGCGCGGGTGACTCGAGCCGGTTGATCTCCTCGACCGCGTTCGGCCACAGCGACGGGTCGCGCACGAGCTGCGCGCGTTGCTCGGGATCGTTCGCGAGCAGCACGGTGCCGGAGCCGACGAGGCTGGCCGTGGTGTCGTTGCCCGCGAGCACCAGGAGGAAGCAGAAGCCGAGCACCTCTTCCTCGCTCAGCTGTTCGCCGTCGACCTCGGCGGCGAGCAGCGCGCTCATCAGGTCGTCGTGCGGCTCGCGGCGGCGCTCGGCGAGCAGCTCGGCGAAGAGCTCGTAGCACTTGCCGAGCGAGTCCATGTAGTCGTCGGGACCCTGGATCTCGAGGAACGACTCGGTCCAGCTGCGGAAGTCGTCGATGCGATCGTCGGGGATGCCGATCATGGTGCCGATCACCACGCTGGGCAGGATGGACGCGTACTCGTGTTGCAGGTCACACCGGCCGCGGGCGGCGATGCCGTCGACGAGCTCGCGCGCGACGGCGCGGGTTCGGGGCTCGATCTCGGCGATGCGCTTCGGGGTGAACGCGCGCGACACGAGCGCGCGCAGTTGCGTGTGGCGGACCGGGTCGATGTAGATCATCTGGGGCAGGAAGTTGTCGGCCTCCGCGACCACGCTCGAGAACGTCTGCCAGTCGTTCACCGCCCGCCACACGTCGTCGAAGCGGGACAGCACGTACTGGTGGTTCGCCTCGTCGACGTACACAGGGTGGTCGTCGCGCAGCGTCCGGTACACGTCCCAGATGTGCTCCTGGAACTCGAGCGTGGACGGGTCGTACACGAACTGCGGAGTCGAGAGCACCATCGGGGCACCTCCACTACTGTCGCTGCTGGTGTCGGTGTCGGACCTGACCTTCGGTGTCTACCACGACTTCGGAGGGAGCGCGCCGTGCTGACGTGGGCGGGGAAGGGCTGGATGGCGCGCATCGGTGACCGCGGGCGCGCGCTCGACGTCGTCCGCGCGCACATCGCCGCCGAGGTCGACACCCGCACCGACGTGATCATGTCGACGGTCTCGGCCGACCCGTGGTTCCCGCTCCCCGATCGGCGGCCGACCGGTCTCGTGCTCGAGGTCGTCGAGGGCACCGCCGACGTGACCTCCTACTACTCGCAGCGGAGCGACGGCTACGTCGTGCTCGCGTCGAACCAGCTCAAGCAGGTCGCCGCCGACTGGTACGTGTTCAACGAGAGCGCGGCGACGCTGCGCCAGACCGGCGCCATCGGGTCGGTCCCACCGGGCGATGCCGAGTTCGTCGTGCAGTCGGCGGTGCTCTTCCCGACCGCGGCGGATGGCATCCGGGGTGAGATCGCGCTCACCCGCCATCCCTTCGACGAGGTCATCACCGGGCGGGTGCCGACACCAACCGCGCCGACGGGGCCGCTCGCCTACCTCCCGGTCGCCGAGCTGGAGCACGCCACGCTGCTCGACCGGTTGCTCGACGGTCTGCGGGCCGGCGACGTGAGCGCGCTGGTCACCGCCGATCATCAGCTCGCGGTGCGCGTCGACGGCGCGGGCGCGGCGACCCGCTTCGTCGACCACGACGGCGCCGATGCCGCCGACGCGCTGGTGACGCTCTTCGCCGGCGCGCGCGACATCACCGTGGTGGGCCGGGTCACGACCGAGTGGTACGTGTTCGCCGAGTACCTCGCCGTGTTCGACGACGAGCAGCTGCGGCGTCTCGTCGCGATCCACCCCGTGCGCGACGGGAAGTTCGAGGGGACCTTCGGGTACGGGATCGACGTGCCCTGATCAGCTCCCGCCGTAGCGGGTGGCGGGATCCGGCGTCGGCGTCGGCACCTCGAGCGTGGGCATGGCCTCGGGCGGTCCCCACGCGATCGCGGCCCTCGAGAAGGCCGACGCCAGCGCGGTCGTGAGCGCCAGCTCCACGACCTCGCCCGCGGTGAACTCGTCGAGGAGCTCGCGGCGGAGCGCGTCGGACATGCCGGTGGGGTCGGTCACGATGACGTCGGTCAGCTCGACCGCGAGCCGCAGTCGCGCCGGGAGGCGGGCGACGTCGTCGGCGTCGGCGATCTGGTCGACGGTTGCCTCGTCGAGGCCCTGCTGCTTCGCACCTGCGAAGCGGAGGTTCCTTCAGAGACCGCAGTCGACGACGCGCGCGTTGCGGATCCGCGCCGTCTCCTTCACCGGCTGTTCCAGGCTCCCCTCGGTCCACAACGTGCCGTAGAGACGGTTGAACGTGGCGAAGAGCTCGGGCTGGTAGTCGAAGACGCTCTGACCACCATCCGGGGGTGCGATCCTCATGTGGTTGCCTCCTCAGGGACTGAGAGCACGGCCCGGACGCGGGCCAAGGCGTCGAACACCGCGATCGCGGTGGTCAGCGTGGCGAGCTGCGGACCGGTGAAGTAGGTCTGCAACGCGCGCATCTGCTCGTCGGTGCAGCCGTGGGGATCGAGCACGAACTGCTCGGCGAACCCGACCGCGGCACGTTGCGCGTCGGTCTCGGGTGCGGGTGCCGTCTCGACCGGCGTGCCGGTCACCATCGTGGTGATGCGGGCGCGACACACCTCGAGCGTCACGTCGTCGACCCCGCGATCCCACAACTGCGCGTACAGCTCGTCGAGCTCAGCCGCACCCGCCGGTAGCAGCGCGAAGACGTCGACCGGTTGCGCGCGCTCGGCTGCTACGGGCAACCAGGTCGGAAATGCGGCCACGCTCACGCACCCTCCTTCATCGACGCGCGGAGGCCGAACGGCACGCCGCGCCCCGCGAGACAGCGCCGCACCACCCGCCGCGCCGGGTGATGCCCGGAGAGGCCGCGGTGATCGGTGCACCGTTCGTCCCACACCGCGACGTCGTGCTGCGACCACCGCCACCGGCACTGCAGGTTCGGGTCGTCGAGGCGTGAGCGCAGGAACTGCAACAGCATGTCGCTCTCGTCGGGTGCCATGCCGACGATCCCCCGCATGAACGCGCCGCAGAGGTACAGGGCTGGGCGACCGGTGACGGGGTGGACGCGCACCAGCGGATGACGCACGGGTTCGAAGCGGGCGAGGACCTCACGTTGATAGTCGTCACCGTAGAGGCGAGCGATGGCATCGGTCGAGGTGCCGAGGTCGAGCTCGAGCTCGAGGTCACCGACGAGGTCCTGCATGGTCGGTGAGAGCGCGTCGTAGGCGGCGTAGAGACTGGCCCACATCGTGTCGCCACCGACCGGGGCGGAGCTGCGCATGCTGAGCACGGCCACGTCGGGCGGCTCGGCGACGAACGGCAGGTCGGTGTGCCACCGGTCGGACTGCGGCGGGCTGTCCGGGCCGTCCTCGAGCGTCACGAACAGCAGCTCCTGACCGGGGTCGGTGCTGGCGGAGACGGGCGGACCGAACACCGATGCGAACGCGAGCTGCTGCTCCTCGGTGACGTCCTGCCCGCGGAAGAAGAGGACGAGGTGTCGCGTGAGCGCGTCGCGCAGCTCGGCTGCCTGCTCGTCGGGGATCGCTCCGGCGAGGTCGACGCCGCGGACCTCGGCCCCGAGCGCGGGCGTCAGCGGTGCCACCTCGATCGTCCGGAACGGCGTCACGTCCACTCTCCTTCGGAGGCTTTGGGGTCGACGAGAGGCATCGGGACCACGCTACGGCTCAGCGCGAGTGGTGTGCAGCTGCTACCCCGGAGGCCCGGCGGCGACGCGTCCGCGCGCCCACGCGAGGCTGTCGGGTTGGGCCATGGCGTCCTGCCATCCGGCCAACGCGGTCTCGACGGCATCCCGTCCTTCGATGACCGCCAGGACCTCGACGGTCACCGATTCGGTGGTGATCCCACGCCGACTGACGGGCTCGGCCATGGCGTAGACCTCGCCGGTGTCGGCGATCCAGGCGACCTCGAAGCGCGCGCCGTGCTCGGACCACTCCCGCCCGAACTCGATCTCGTCGGAGGTCTGCCGGCGCGGGTCCTGCTCGTAGAACTGGTCGATGTCCATGCGCACGCCCTTTCGCGCGGAGTATGCCCGGGGTGAGGCGCAGGCGACAAGCGGCATCTCGGGAGGCCGCTCGCCCGTCCTTGACAGCCGTGGACTCGCGGGGCTACGGCAGAGGCATGACGACCCTCGGCCCCGAGCTCGACGCGGCGCGCGCCCGCGTGGTCGCGCACGGCCTCGCGGGCGCGGCGTTCGCACAGCTCACCCCGGTGGTCACGGGGCTCGACCTCTCGCTCGAGGCGCTCGGACCGGTCAAGCAGTTGCAGAAGCGCTTCTTCTCCGACGCGCCGTGGACAGCCGCCGACGACGAGGCCCTCGCTGACGCGTTCGGTCCGGGCGCCGACGGGATGACGAGCTACGAGCTCGAGCCGGGGCTGACGCTCTTCTGGGGTTGGGACGGTGGTCGCTTCCGCCTGCGCGTGACCAGCGACGAGACGCCCGCGCCGGCGTCTGCTGACGACGCGGCACATCCGGGCGCGGGCGCCGGGGAGCTGGGTGATCTGTTCGACGGCGCGGTGGTACCGGAGGCGACGCCCAGCCCGCGCACGATCCGCTTCGCCACCCCGCCGCTCCACGCGGGACCCAGTCGGGCGTACGCCTCGGCCGCGGCGGCGACCGACCCGCGCGTCGCTCGGCTCTTCGCCGCCGTCGACGGGGTGACCGACGTGCTCGTCGGACCCGACTTCGTGGCGGTGACGATCGCGCGGGCTGACCGCTGGGAGCAGGTGCTCGGGCCGATGCTGCGCGTGATGAACGAGGAGTTCGTCGACGGCGACGGGGAATCGTCGTCGGCACCGGCCGGCGGCGCGACCGCGTCGCTTCCCGCAGCCTCCGGTCAGGAGCCCGCGGGAGCCAGGCGCGCACGACCGCCGCGCCGGCTCGAACGCGCGTGGGCGGAGCTCGGCGCGCTCCGAGCGGATCGCGCCGCGGACCTCGACCGGGTGGTGGCGGCCGCGCACGACGACGACGCGGCGCGGCGTCAGGTGGCGGCGGTGCTGCTCTCCGACGCGCCGGGCGACGTCGCGCGGGCGACGTGGTCGCAGCTGCTCGGCGACTCGAGCCGGATGGTGCGACGCAGCGCGGTCGACACCGTCGTCGACGCCGGCCGGGAGGAGCTGCGCCCGTTGCTCGAGCGGGCCCTCGACGACACCGACGCCTGGATCCGATGGAAGGCGTTGCGGGGCATCGGCGAGCTCGGTGCGGCACCGAGCCGCGGCGCGATCGAGCCTTGCGCCGCCGATCCCGACTTCCGGGTCCGCCTCGAAGCGACCCGAGTGCTCGCCGACCATCCGGCAGGGTGAGCCTGCCGGTCGTCCATCACGACTGCACCGCTCGCGGTGGCGTCGATGCCGCGGGTGTCGCACGGTTGGGGGATGAGCCCGACCCGCGCCGCGGGCGCGGTGGGTACCGTCAGAGCTTCGCCACCGCGACCACGGCACCGACCATCGCGGTCATGGTCGCGCCGTAGATCGCGAACAGCCGCCACGTGAGCTGGCGGAGCTCCCGTTCCATGATTCCCAGCACCTTGTGCTCCATCAGCTCGAAGCGCTGGTCGAGACTCGCGAACCGGGCGTCGACCCGATCGAACCGGGCATCGATCCTGCCTTCCAACGCCGCGAGATCCTGCTTGGTCGCCACATCGGCCCACCCCACCGGCGGCAGGAGCTCCATCAGCGTGATTCCCTCGTCGTCGCCGAGAATCCGCTTGGCGGCCTCGGCGAGCTGGAGACGGTTGCGTTCGTCGACGGTCATCACTTCCTCCAACACGTTCGTTGCACGGTTGGGAGAAGGAGGCTTCAGCGTATCGCCACGGTGATCGGTGTCCCAGGAGGTTCGTACGGTCCGCGGCCATGCAGTGCACCAACGGACACGACAACCCGTCCATCGACGTCATCCTTTCGACGTTCGCCAAGGACCTGAAGGAGGTCGTTGCCGTCGCGATCTACCACGACGCCAACGGCACGATCGGCGGCGGCGACCGCACGTTCGTCGACTTCGTCCCGGCCGGTGGTCAGGCGGCGGTCGAGATCTACGCGTTCGACGACCTGCCCGCGCCGGCGAGCACCGAGGTGTACGCGGAGCTGTCGAACCTCTCCCTCCTCGAGACGTGAGATGGCCACCGCGCCGACACGGTGCGAAACCGCGCGACACTCGCGAAGCGCGAGGGGAGGTTGGCGTGGCGGGGGCGGTGCAACCAGCGGAACGGATCCTGCACCTCGCCGCGTTCGCGGCCGATCGGTGCGCGGACGGCGCGACGATCACCCTCACCGACATCGTCGACGGCGTCGGGTACCCGACCGACGCGGAGCGCGACGCGCACGGCCAGCTGCAGTCGGGGACGAGCGACTGGGAGACCGTCCGCAAGATGGTGCAGCGCGACCTCCGCGACCTGCGCACGCACTGGGGCATCCGCCTCGACTACGACGAGCAGGAGCACTCCTACCGGCTCGCGCCACCGTGCTTCACGCCGGATGAGCGGCGCGTGCTCCTGGCCGCGGTCGCCACCGTCTCGGTGCAGGGCGCGCCCGACGGCGAACCGGGTGAGCTGGGGGCCACGCTCGACGACCGGCGCGCGCTCGTCGTCTTGCGCCTGCACCACCTCGTCGCCACCTTGCGCACCGCCATCGGCGAACGACGGGAGGTGACGTTCGGGCTCTACGGCGTGATGCGTCGCGTGCAGCCGTACGCGTTGGGCATGTGGCGCAACCGCTGGTACCTCGCCGGACACGATCTCGACCGCGCCACCCTGCGGCGGTACCGCCTCGACCGCGTCGATCCCGGCGAGCCGACCATCGCGGTCACCGGTTCCGGCGGTGCGTACGAGATCCCGGACGACTTCGACGTCGACGCCGCCTTCGATCTCGATCCGAACGCGTGGGGTCAGGACCCGGTGCTCGTCGCGCGCGTCCGCGTGGGGATCGACCACGTGGACGCGTTCCGCAGCGAGCTCGGCGGTGAGGTGATCGAGCGTGACGGTCGCCGCGCGCTCGTCGAGCTCGACGTCCGGCACCACCAGTCGTTCCGCGACCGGCTCCTCTCGTTCCGCGGCTCCGCGGTCGTGCTCGAACCACCGGAGCTCGTCGCGTTGGTGCGCGACCACCTCGCCGCGCTGGCGGGGAGTCGCTGATGCCAGTACTGGGCAAGGAGCGGCACTTCGAGATCCTGCGTCAGGTCCTGGCCATGGCCGAGGAACGGCGCGCCATCTCGCTGGACGACGCGGCTGGCGCGGTCGGCGTGTCGGCGGAGCAGCTGAAGGACCTCCTCGACCCGGTGCTGTTCCTCGCCTTCCGCACCGGGCTCGGTGACCTCATCGAGCAGTCGCGCAGCTTCCTGCTCACCGAGGACGACGAGATCGTCGTCGACGAGCACCACTGGCTCCGCGACCTCGCGGCCGAGCCTCCGTCGCCCGACGTCGCGCTCCGACTGCTCGTCGCCGGTATCACCATGCAGAGCTTCGCGACGCGCGGCACACCCGATCTCGACACCGCCGTCGACAAGCTGACCAAGATCGTCGGCGCGCATCTCGACGTGTCGGTGCCGACCCCGCCCGCGTTGGAAGCGGCGCGAGAGTCGTGGGCACGCGGACGATCGCTGCGCTTCCGCTACGTACGCGACATCGATGACGTCGCCAGCGATCGGGAGGCGGTTCCCTACCGCGTGTTCTGCAAGTGGAGCCACTGGTACTTCCAGGGCCGCGAGCTCGGCACCGACGACCTGGACGCGGAACCGAAGGTGTTCCGCATCGACCGCATGCACGACGCGCACCTCGGCGTGGTGGAGTTCGATCCGCCGCCCGACGCCGAGATCCCGGACTGGTTCGACCTCACCCGCCACGAGCTGCAGGTGACGCTGCGCATGCGCCCGGAGCAGGTGGATGCGCTGCCGCGCGCGAGCCGCGTCGTCGAGCGGCGGGAAGTCAGCGAGGACCAGGTGGAGGTCGACGTGGTCGTCACCGGCGAACGGCGGCTCGACCACCTGCTGGTGACGCTGGATCCCGACGTCGAAGTGGTCTCACCCCTCGACGCCGGGGAGCGCCAACGTGAGCACGCCGCCGAGCTGCTCGCGGCATACCCGTGAGCATGTCGCCGGGCGAGTCGGAGCCGATCGTCGCGACGTAGCTGGTCAGCGCGCGGGGGCGAGCACCTTCGTCGACTCGCTGCCGTGTCGGCGCAACCACCACACCGCCGGGATCGCGAACAGCAGCGGCAACCAGAGCGACGCCATCCGGTAGGCGAGGGTGGCGAGCACCGCACCCGACTTCTCCAACCCCGCCGCCGCGAGCAGCGGGATCAGCGCGGCCTCGACCGGGCCCAGACCACCGGGCGTCAGCGGCAGCATGCGCAGCACCGCCGCGGCGACGAACGCCATGAGCACCAACGCCGGGTTCGGCGTCGGCGTCACCGCAGCGACGGCGGCGAGCAGACACAGGTAATCGGCGATCGACCGAGCCAGCGCGACCCCGAGCACCTTGTGTGCGCGACCACGTCCCGACAGCGCCCGGCGGAGGTGGCGACGCTCGCGCCGCAACGTCACGATGATGCGCTTCCGGTGGCGCGGGATCACCTTGCCGATCGCGGCGCCGAGCCAGTCAGCAGCCCGATCGGTACGCAGCACGAGCACCAGCAGCACGGTGATCAGCACGAGCGCGCCGCATCCGAGCAGCGCGGTCTTCGCCAGCGTCGCCGGCACCGCGAACCCGAAGATCACCATGATCGGTCCGATCACGGCCAGTGCGCCGACGGATGCCACCTGCAACAACGAGAACGTGACGATGCCCGACGTCGACCGTCGAGGATCGACTCCCCGCTTCTGCAGGGCGCGCACCTGCGCGGCGGTGCCGGCAGCACCGCCGAACGGCGCCGCGGTCGCCACGGCATTGCCGACCAGCTGCGTCGACGCGATGAGCGCGAGCGATGGCCCCCGGTGCGGGCCCTCCTGGATCAGGAGTCGCTGCAGGACCCACGTGAGGTAGAGCACCAGCATCTGCGCGACGACCAGTGCGACCAGCCACCACCAGTCGATGTCGACCAGTTCGTTCGACGCGGCCAGGACCCCGAGGATCGACGGCGCCAACAGGTAGATGACCCCGCCACCGAGGACCCAGGGCAGCCCCTTGCGCACCATCCGACCGACCGTCGGACCGTCGACGCCGCGCAGCGGCGCGGGCGACGGCGTGTCGATGCAGGAATCGTCGACCAGCGCGGCCGACAAGGCGTCGGGAGAGAGCTCAGGCATCTTGGCGGCCGGGCAGAGGGGAGGGGGAGCAGCGGGCCGCTCCTCGCGACGGTACCGGTCGCGGTGGGGGTGCGAGGCATCGCGCCCGGCTCCCCCCGTCGTCCATCCGTGGACCTTCGGCTTCCAAGCCCGCCATCTTGACCCCGTGACGCGCCGATGTGGCGGACGACCTTCCCGGCCTACCCGACCTACCCGGCGACCGGTCCGGCGACCGGTCCGACGACCGGTCCGGCGACCGGTCCGGCGACCTCGGTCCAGCCCCGGTCGGCCGAGGAGGCCCGGACGGCGTCGACCACCGCCTGGTTGGCGACGCCGTCGGCGAAGGTGCCCGCGACCGGATCATCGCTGATCTCATACCCCAGGATGCGGTCGCGCATGACCGCGTAGAGGCGCGTGTAGGGCGCGAGGTCCATCCCGGTCGAATGCCACATGTCGTAGGTCGTGGAGAGCAGCTCGCTCGGCGGCGGGACCGGTGCGACGGCGGGGAGGTCATCGGCGGGCGGGAGCTGGGTGGGGCCGGCGCCGGTGTCGACCCACACCTCGTCGCCCTGCGCCCACGCCGAGCCGGTGGTGCCGGTGACCTTGGTGGCCACCACGAACTGGCCACCGGCCGCGCACGAGCTGTGCAGCAGCCCGGTGGCGCCCTCGGCGGTCTCGAACTGCACGGTGTAGGTGTCGTCGGCGGTCATCGGCCGGGGCGACAACGTCTCGAGCGCGGCCGACACCCGGGTGATCTCCCCGACGGTCGTGCGCACCTGGTCGATCACGTGCGTGCCGTGCGCGCCGAGCCAGCCGCCGCCCTGCGCAGCGTCGTCCCACCAGGCCGGCATCTCGGCCGCGGGATCGTCGAGCGTCGGCAGCTGCAGCGCGAAGAACATGAAGCGCGGTTCGCCGATCATGCCCGAGCGCACGGCGCGGGTGAGCAGTGCTTGGCCGGGCGCGAAGCGGAACTCGGTGCCGAGCAGGTGGACGACACCGGCGTCGTCGGCGGCGCGCAGCATCTCGCGCGCCTGGGCCAGGTCGCGCGCGAACGGCTTCTCGCACAGCACGTGCTTGCCCGCGGCGAGCGCG
>DASUAS010000397.1:0-5106 GCA_035763625.1 Acidimicrobiia bacterium | reverse complement strand
CCTCGTATGGCGTGCCCGGGCCGTCGGGATCCGGCCGGAGATCGACCGACAGGACGCTCATGCCGTCGTCTTGCAGCCGCTGCGCCACCGCGCGGCCGATCCCGCTCGCGGCGCCGGTGACGACCGCGGTGCGCCCCTTCAGCTGCTCCAGTCCCGCCATCGTCGGCTCCCCCTCGTTGCGAGTGACCCGCGAAAGCTAGCCATCGTGGCCGATCAGCTGCGCGAGGGGCGGGTCACCAGCAGCGCGACTCCGCCGGCGACGCAGAGCGCGCCGATCACTGCCCACAACGCCTCGCCGGTCATGAACGAACCCTTGATCACGCCGACACCCTGGAAGAACCAGACGCCACCGACGACCAGGAGCGCCACCGCGATCGCGCGCCGGACCCACATGGTCAGCGCGCGGTCGCGACGCGGCGCTCGGCTTCGGTCGCCGCCGCCGCGGCGTAGCCGTGCACGATCCGACTGAGGGTGGCGGCGAACAGCGCCCCGGTGCCGGGGACCTTGGGCTCGAACGCGCCCGACCACCGGATCCTGGTGCCTCCGGTCGCCGTGGGGACCAGGTCGATGTCGGCGTGGTAGCCGCGCACGGGCAGGCCGCGCAGGATCGTGTACGCGAGGTGTCGAGGTGGGTCGTACTCGACGATCTGCTCGAGCGCGTACGCCGGCGGGCGCCCGAGCTTGCGGACGGCGCCCACGCCACCCGGGTTCGGGTCGCCTTCGCGCTCCCACTCCGACACGGTGATCATCTTCCCGGCCCACTCTCGCCAGCGCGTGGCGTCGGCCAGCACCTCGAAGACCCCGGCGGGCGCCGCCCTCGACTCCACCGTGAACTCGTAGGTCGACAGCGCCACGGTCAGATCCTCTCCGCCCAGAACGCATCCACTCGGTAGGGCAGCGCCAGCGTGTCACGTCCGGCAGTCGCGGGGTCGTCGCGGAGCAGCGTACGCACTTCGTCGAGCACCGCGTCGCGCCGTTCGGGTGGCAGCACCGCCACGTGGCTCACGCTGCGGACGCGCTCGACGACGTCGGCGGGGGAGAGCATCTGCTCGTGGTGGAACGTCGCCTCGTGCAGCGGGCCGAACCACGGTGTGTCGACGAACGCCGAGTCACGCCACTCGTCGTGTGCGCGCCATGGCGCCCGCTTCTCGACCCGGTCCATGATCGACCACACCTCGTCCACCCACGGCACCGAGCGGTCCCGCGCGTTCCACACCAGCGCGAGACGTCCGCCCGGTCGCAACACCCGGTGGAACTCGGCCAGCGCGGCGGTGGCGTCGAACCAGTGGAACGCCTGCGCCACGGTGATCGCGTCGAGCGACTCTTCCCGGAAGGGAAGCCGCTCGGCACTGGCGGCTGCCACCGGCATGCGGGGCAGCCGCGCCCGCATGCCTGCGACAGGTTCGACCGCGACGATCCACGCGCCGGTCGGTGCGAGCAGCCGCGTGAACTTGCCGGTTCCGGCGGCGACGTCGGCGACGTCCCTACCGTGCGTGATGGCGAGGGCGTCGACGATCCAGGCGACCGCGTCGGGTGGGTACGAGGGGCGAGCGCGCTCGTAGGCGTCGGCTCCCGCGCCGAACCCGGAGCTGGCGACCTCGTGGACGCTCAACCAGCCCGTTTCATTCGGTCGGGGCGGTGGCCGCCGACGGCGTCCAGCCGTGGAGCCCGCACTCGAGCTTGCCGCTGTTCGTCCAGCGGCCCGCGCGCGGGTCGTCACCCTCCTGCACCGGGTTCGTGCAGGGCCAGCAGCCGATCGACGGGTAGCCCTTGTCGCGCAACGGGTGCGCCGGGAGCCCGCGCTCGGCGATGTAGTCGTCGATCTCGTCGTGGCTCCAGTTGGCGATCGGGTTCACCTTGACGATGCCGCGCCCGATGTCGAAGCCGACGATCGGCGCGTTCGCACGCGTCGGTGCCTCGTCGCGGCGCAGGCCGGTGAGCCATGCCGACTTGCCCTCGAGGGCACGGGCGAGCGGTTCCACCTTCCGCATCGCGCAGCACTCGTCGGGGTCGAGCTGCCAGAGGTCGTCCGGCGCGATCTGCGGCGAGATGACGCGCAGGTTGAGGTCGTAGCGCTCGCGCACCTGCTCGACGTACCAGAGCGTCTCGGCGAAGTGGTACTGGGTGTCGAGGAACACCACTTCGATCTCCGGGACCGCCTGCGTCGCGATGTCGATCAGCACGCAGTCCTGGAACGACGCCGCCAGCACCGCGCCGTCGCCGAAGCTCTCCCACGCCCACTTGATCGCCGACGACGCCGGCTCCTGCTCGAGCTCCGCGGACACGCGGGCGAGATCGGCGAGGTCGGGCACCTCCGACGCGGCGAGCGACGGGGTCATGTCGCGCACTCGGACTGGCCGATCTCGACCTCGAACGGCCCGGTCTCGTCGAAGTCGACGTAGAACTCGGGCGCGTCCTCGGGACTGGGGAAGTCGTCCAGGTCGGACAGGGTCTTGCCCACGGCGGCGGCGCCGCCGGCGCGCTCGAGCCACGACGTGAACGTCTCGCCCGCGTCGCGCTCGCCGGCGAACTGCTCGACCACGCGCACGACCGCTTCGGACGCGCGCTTCGCCGGCAGCTTGGTGGCCTTCTTGCCGAACGCGATCGTCATCTCGGTGACGTGACCGCCGAGCTCCATCTGGTAGCCGGGCGCCGACCGGCCGTGGGCCCGGCGCTCGAGGCCGAGGAAGCCGATGTCGGCGATGTGGTGCTGGCCGCAGGAGTTCGTGCAGCCGGAGATGTTGATGCGCACACCGCCCACCTCGGCGAGGCCTGCCTTCTCCAGCGCGTCGCCGATGTCGGCAGCGAGGCCGCGGGACTGCGTCACCGCGATGTTGCACGTGTCGGCGCCGGGGCACGACACGACGTCGCGGGCGAGCTCGGCACCGGCTTCCGCCATGCCGTGCTCGGCGAGGCGCATGTGCAGATCGGGGAGCTGCGCCTCGGTGAGGCCGCGGAGCGCGAAGTTCTGCCGGTTGGTGATGCGGATCTCGATGCCGAAGTCGCGCTGGATCTGGGCCAGCGCCCGGAACTGCGCGGTGGTGATGTCGCCGAGGCGGCAGTACGCGTACGCGCTCACCGTGCCGTTGGCGCGGCCCCGCACGACGTTGGCGGTGTCCCACTGCTGGAGCGGGGTGAGGCCGTGGAACTGCACCGGCGTCGCGCCGGAGCCGATGAGGCCGCCGTCGGCGGTGATCGCGGTGCCCATGCCCGCCGGCGCGTCGCCCTGCTCCTGCACGACGTCGGGGATCCCGCCCGGCCACGAGGTCGACGCGGGGAGGAACTTGCGCTCCTTGAAGATGCGCTCGCGCAGCTCGTCTTCGCCCATCGTGTCGACGAGCCACTTCATCCGGGCGCGGAGCTTGTTGTCGCGGTTGCCGTGGTGGTCCTGCACCCGCAACATCGCCTCGATCGTCGGCAGGAGGTCCTCGCGCGACGTGAACTCCTCGAGCGCCAGCGCGGGGTGGGGGTTGGCGCCGAGGCCACCGGCCATGAAGATCCGGAACCCGGGTTCCACCGAGCCGTCGGGGAGGGGCCGGTTGACCGCGATCACGCCGACGTCGTTGAACATGGCCTGGCCGCAGTCGGTGGCGCAGCCCGAGAAGTTGATCTTGAACTTGCGGGGAAGGCGCTGGGTGAGCGGGTTGCGCAGGAACAGGCTCTTCGCCGCCTCGGCCCACGGGGTGATGTCGAGCACCTCGTAGGGGCAGGCGCCGGCGAGGTGGCACCCGGTGACGTTGCGCACGGTGTCGCCGCAGGCCTCCCGGGTCGTGAGCCCGACCGACGCCAGCAGCCGCATGACCTCGGGGACGTCCTCGAGCTGCACGAAGTGGAACTGGGTGTTCTGGCGGGTGGTGAGGTGGCCCCAGCCGCGGGAGTAGGTCTCGGCGATGTGGCCGAGCATCTCCAGCTGCTCGGGCTCGACCTTGCCGTAGGGGATCTTCACCCGGACCATCTGGTTGTGGCCGCCCTGGCGCTGGCCGTAGATGCCGAAGTTCAGGCGCATCACCCGGAAGGTCTCGTCGTCGAGCTCGCCGGCGAGGTTGCGCTCCACGTCGCGGGCGAACCGGTCGAGCTCGGCCTCGATCTCGGAGTCGAGGGGGCGCGTGCGCAGCTCGTCGATGTCGATCGCCATAGCCGACGAATCTATCGGTATTTCGTTTGAAATACCAGCGGCGAGGTCGGGAAATATTTTCGATCAGATCGGTAGCATTTTGCGGCGCGCCCCCGGTGGCCCTCCTGAGTACCCTGCCCCCAATGGCCAAGCAGCCGGTCCTGACCCCTCGCGGCGACGACTTCCCCCGCTGGTACCAGGACGTCCTGCAGAAGGCCCAACTGGCCGAGAACGGCCCGGTGCGGGGGACGATGGTCATCCGCCCCTACGGCTACTCGCTCTGGGAGCGGATGCAGTCGGAGGTCGACGACCGCATCAAGGCCTGCGGGGCCGAGAACGCCTACTTCCCGCTGTTCATCCCCGAGTCGTACCTCCAGCGCGAGGCGGAGCACGTCGAGGGGTTCAGCCCCGAGCTGGCGGTGGTCACCGTGGCCGGCGGCAAGGAGCTCGAGGAGCCGGTGGTGGTCCGGCCCACGAGCGAGACCGTCATCGGCGAGTTCATGGCCAAGTGGGTGCAGAGCTACCGCGACCTGCCGCTGCTGCTCAACCAGTGGGCCAACGTCGTCCGGTGGGAGCTCCGGCCGCGCCTCTTCCTGCGCACGAGCGAGTTCCTCTGGCAGGAAGGTCACACCGCCCACGCCACCCAGGACGACGCGCGCGCGTACGCGGCGCGCATCCACCACGAGGTCTACGAGAGCTTCATGGTCGACGTGCTCGCGATGCCGGTGGTCGTCGGCATGAAGACCCGGCGCGAGCGCTTCGCGGGCGCCGACAACACGCTCACGCTCGAGGCGATGATGGGCGACGGCAAGGCGCTGCAGATGGCCACCAGCCACGACCTCGGTCAGAACTTCGCGCGCGCCTTCGGCATCCAGTTCCTCGACGACACCGGCGCGCAGCAGACCGCGTGGACCACGTCGTGGGGCTCGTCGACGCGCATGGTCGGCGGCCTGATCATGGCGCACGGCGACGACGACGGGTTGCGCATCCCA